>NZ_JAVKGT010000004.1:0-121285 GCF_031432335.1 Nesterenkonia flava
CGGAATGTCGCTTACAACTACGCAGACCACCGCTTCCAACTCCCGCTACGTGCCACGTGCCGCTGAACTACTGGATGTACTGCATCAGCAGCTCGTTGAACTCATCCTCGGTGAGGACGTCCTCATCGGCGGGAGCTTCGGGCAGATCGGTCTCGTCCCAGTCGGAGAAGACCATCTCGAAGTACCCATCCTCAGCCTCTCCGGTCAGGGAGTGGATGTAGGGGTTCTCCTCATCGGCGACGATGACGAGCTCCTCGCCGTTGTTGCCCTCGTAGACCCAGACTTCCTGGCCGTCACGCTCGTCGACGGTGCCCTCGTCGTTGAAGTCCTCGCTCCAGGACTCCTCGTTGTCGAGCTCATCGAGCATGTCCTCGAAGCCGCCGAGGTTCTCGTCCTCGCCCAGGTCCAGCCAGCTGCCCTCGACCTCGGAGCGGAAGCCCTCAAAGTCGATCTGCTCCAGGTCCTGCTCGGTCAGCTGCTGCTCGAACGTATCGGCCATGGACTCGCCGGAGATGTACATCTGCTGATCGATCACCAGGGCGTTGAGGTCCATGCCGTCCATGCTGACGTCGACCTCGGCCAGGGAGCCGTCGGGGCTGCCGCGCATGACCATACTCATCTGCTCGCCGTCGAGCTGCTGCTCCAGCTCGTCCTCGGCGTCGCCGGCGTCCTCGACCTCGTCGGCGTCGGTGTCGTTGTCCGTGTCGTCCTCATCGTCGAGGTCGTCGTTGGCGGCGCCGCCGACCATGCTGATCTCGGCGGTGACGGTCACCGATTCCGCCTCGTTGGCAAGCTCACCGATGCGATCCTCGATCTCCGACAGAGCAGGCGCCTCGTCGGAGGCAGGCTCCTCGGTCTGCTCGTCAGCGGGAGCGTCGGTGTCCTCGGTCGCGTCGCCGGAGACCTCATCGGGAGTCTCGTCCTGGGTGACGTCCGCGTCGGTGTCATCGGTGCCGTTGCCGTCACCGTTGTCATCTGCGCAAGCGGTCAGAGCCAGCAGTGCGGCGGCGCCCAGTCCGGTGGCCTTCAGCCAGAGGGGGTGAGTGGTCTTGGCGGAGAGGGTCTCCGTCATGGTTCCTCCTATGGGTCTTGGCCGTAACAGTTCTGCAGACGGCCTCTGACCGTCAGCCTATACACGCCCGCCGGACCTGACCCACCTGATTCAGAGTTTTCCAGAAAGCTCCCAGGAACCTCTGTGGCAGCATTCGGTTTGACGCGTCATCGGCCAGGAAAGCTTCAGATTTCTTTGCTTAGGCCGTCCTGAGACGTCAGCGGCGGGACCGTTCTGCGTGGTCCGCTGCGGCCACGGCTCCCCAGCTGGAGGCGATGAGGTAGACGAGGCTGAACAAGTAGAAGTAAAAGAATAGGCCCAGCACCACGGCGAAGGGCCCGAGAATGGGGTTGTCGGTCTCTCCGCCCATGGCGATGAGCTCACCGGCGCCGATCCGCAGCAGGGAGGCTCCGAGGCCGGCGATGAGGGCGGACTGCCACAGAGCGGAAACCGGCATTACCAGGCGGGAAGCAACGCGCATCAGCAGGATCGCCATGATGGTGTCCAGCACGAATGCCACGAACAGGGTGATCATCGGGGTCAGGACCGCGGCCAGGCCATCAGCCTCCCACCCCAGGAACTCCAGGATGCGGTCGATAAAGATGCGGGTGCCGATCACCAGCGCCGCAGTCGTGAGGATGACGGTGCCCAGTACAAGCATGGTGCCCAGATCGCGGAGCTTGACGATCACGATGTTCTCGGCCATCAGGGGCCGGTCCCAGATGCTGCGGATCCCCGAACGCAGTCCGTGCACCCACGACAGCGACGTGAACACCGCGGCCGCCAGCGAGATGGTCAGCGCGAGGTTCAGCCCGTGGGTTGAGAAAAGCTCGCCGGGGGTGGCCAGTGCGTTGGATCCCTCACCGATCAGGCCCGGCAACGCGGT
The DNA here is from genome assembly GCF_031432335.1 of Nesterenkonia flava. NCBI lineage: Bacteria > Bacillati > Actinomycetota > Actinomycetes > Micrococcales > Micrococcaceae > Nesterenkonia > Nesterenkonia flava. The sequence goes on from NZ_JAVKGT010000004.1 coordinate 1,938, forward strand.
GTTGACCGCCGTCACAATCAGGTACTGGGCGTCTTCGTTGCCGCCGATGATCAGTCCCGCGATCGAAAAACCGGCAAAGAGGATCGCCGCCACGGAGAAGAACATCATGTAGGCCGCACCGGCGGCCATCACCGTGCCGTAGTGGAAGAAGAACAGGTTCAGCGCTCGCAGCGGACGCGTGCGGTTCAGGCGCGCCAACCACCAGAGTCCCAGTGCGAGCAGAACCCTGGCGGTGCCGGCGTCGTCGCGCTTGGCGCGTCCATAGGCCATGCGCGCGGTGAGCTCATTCTGTTTGAGCTTCTCCAGATGCAGCGGGTTGGTCTTGGCCTGCGCCTCCCGGCGATTGTCCAGCCGCTCCATCCCGTTCTTGGCACCGGCGACCAGGGCGCCGCTGTGCTGCGTACGGGGTCGGAGGCGGGAGGAGTAGGCCATGGGTGGTGCTCTCGCGGCTTACGCGCCTCAGGCGGGCGCTGCCCCGGGAAGGAACCCGACCTTCTCATAGGCGGCAGCTAATGTCTGGGAGGCCACTGCCCGGGCCTTCTCGGCCCCCTTGGCCAGCAGCGCGTCGAGCTCACCCGGGTCATCCAGGAGCTGGAAGGTCCGCTCGCGGATGGGCGCCACCTTGGCCACGACCGCCTCGGCCAGATCGACCTTGAGATGGCCGTACATCTTGTCCGCGTATTCAGCCTCCAGCTCGGCGATGGTCCTGCCGGTCACCGCGGAGTAGATGCTCAGCAGATTAGAGATGCCGGGCTTGTGTTCCCGATCGAACCGGATGTCGGTTCCGTCATCGGTGACGGCGGACTTGATGCGCTTGGCGATCTGCTTGTCCGTGTCGAGGATGTTGACCAGTCCGTTGGGCGATGAGGCGGACTTGCTCATCTTGGTGGTCGGCTCCTGCAGGTCATAGATCCGCGCCCCGGTTTCGGGGATGAAGGGCTCGGGAACCCGGAAGGTCTCGCCGAAGCGGTGGTTGAACCGCTGCGCGAGGTTGCGGGTGAGCTCCACGTGCTGCTTCTGGTCATCGCCGACCGGCACGCCGTGGGGCTGGTAGAGCAGGATGTCGGCTGCCATGAGCATCGGGTAGCTCAGCAGTCCTACCGAGGCTGCGTCGGCGCCGTGCTTGGTGGACTTGTCCTTGAACTGCGTCATGCGGCTGGCCTCGCCCATGCCGGTGAGGCAGGTCAGCACCCAGGCCAGCTGCGCGTGCTCGGGCACATGGGACTGGACGAACAGGGTGGAACGGTCGGGGTCGATTCCGCCGGCGATGAACTGAGCCGCCGTGCGCCGGGTCCGTTCACGAAGATCCGCAGGGTCATGAGGGACGGTGATGCCGTGCAGATCCGGGATGAAGAAGAACGCGTCGTAGGTCTCCTGGGTCTTCACCCAGTTGACCAGGGCTCCCACGTAGTTGCCCAGGTGCAGCGAGTCCCCGGAGGGCTGCATCCCTGAGAGCACGCGCGCGCCTGCAGCGGGCAGCGCGGTGGTATCGGCGGGGGCCTCGGTCATGCGGTCACTCCTTGGCGGGTGCATCGGCGCGGACGGGCAGGGCCCATCTGCGCCGCAGGTCAGGGAAATCCCTGTCAGGGTACCAAGCACGGGGGTCTGAACGAATTCTGAAAGAATCCCCCTATGACTCCTGCTGCGGCCTCCCGGCACCCCTCCCCCAGCACGCACGACGACGTCGGCTCCTCTGCTCTGACCGTGTCTGAGGCTGTGGGGAGCACCTTGGTCCGGCTCGGCGTGCGGGCCGTCTTCGGCGTGGTCGGCAGCGGCAACTTCACCATGGTCAACGCCCTGCGGGCCCACGGGGCCACCTTCACCGCCGCGCGCCACGAAGGGGGTGCTGCCACCATGGCCGACGCCTACGGCCGACTATCGGGGACGGTGCCGGTAGTCTCCACCCATCAGGGGTGCGGACTCACCAACGCGGTCACCGGGATCGCTGAGGCCGCCAAGTCACGCACCCCGATGATCGTACTCACCGCAGACACCGGTGCCGCCGCCGTGCTGTCGAACTTCCGCATCGACCAGGATGCGCTGGCCTCCTCCATCGGCGCTGTGGCCGAACGCATCCACAGCCCCGCGACCGCGGTAGCCGATACGGCCCGTGCCTTCCGCACCGCAGTCCTGGAGCGCCGGACAGTCGTCCTCTCCGTGCCCATTGACCTTCTGGCTCAGCCGGCCGGCGCGGCCCCGGTGCCCGCGGCGCCGCAGCCTCAACGCGTCCGGCCTACCGCCCACGCTGTGGAGGCCGTGGTTCAGGCTCTGCAGGCCGCTGAGCGTCCGGTGATCATCGCCGGACGCGGGGCGCGTCACGCGGGAGAAGAGCTCCTGGCCCTCGCGCAGGAGTCCGGTGCTCTCACCGCGACCTCGGCCGCCGCCCACGGGCTCTTTGGGCAGGATCCGTTTCATCTGGGCATCTCAGGCGGCTTCTCCTCGGACTTCACCGCGGCCACCATCGCAGAGGCGGATCTCATCCTGGCCTTCGGGTGTGCTCTGAACATGTGGACCATGCGCCACGGTTCGCTCATCAGTGACGGTGCCACGGTGATTCAGGTCGATGTGGAGCAGACCGCACTGGGAGCCCACCGTCCGGTGACGCTGGGAGTTCTCGGCGATGCCGCAGAGACCGCCCAGGTCGTCCGTCAGCAGCTGAGCCGCCAGGCATCCCCACCTCCCGAGGGCGGTTTTAAGCAGCGCACACCGCGCATGCGGGAGGCAGTGGCCGCTGGCGCGAGGAAGAGCACTGAAGCCTATGAGGACCTCACCGGTGACGGCGTCGTCGACCCCCGCACCCTTAGCATCGCCCTGGACCGCGCGCTGCCGGCCGAGCGGGTGGTGACCATCGACTCTGGGAACTTCATGGGGTATCCGGCCGCCTACCTTCAGGTCCCCGACGAGCGCGGTTTCTGCATGACGCAGGCGTTCCAGTCGATCGGGCTGGGACTCTACACCGCCATCGGCGCGGCGAAGGCCGTCCCGGAGCGGCTGACCGTCCTGGGGACCGGTGACGGCGGGTTTCTCATGAGCATCGCCGAACTGGAGACCGCCGTGCGCGAGGAGCTGCCGATGGTGGTGATCGTCTACAACGACGCCGCCTATGGCGCGGAGGTCCACCACTTTGAGGCAACCGCCCAGGAGATGGAGATCGTCCGGTTCCCCGAGACAGACATCGCTGCCATCGCTCGGGGATTCGGGGCCGAGGGTATGACCGTACGCGGCACGGAGGATCTGGACGCCGTCGTCGAGCGTCTTCACCGCGGCGTGGACTCCGTGCTGGTGATCGACGCCAAGATCGCCTCCGACGGCGGGTCCTGGTGGCTGGCGGAGGCGTTCAAGGGGCACTGATTCGCGGGCCGCTGGTTCGCGGGGCACTGAGCGGCCGCGGAGCAGTCACCGTCATGTGCTCGTCACACCGGTGAGCCTAGACTGGGCGCACCGGCGAATGTGACCGCCGTCTCGCACCATCGAGCACCGTATGAAGGAGCACCATGACGATCATCCGCAGCCTCGCCGAGGGACTGGCCGCAGGGAGCGTGAAGGTCATCGACCTGACGAACACGTTGTCCTCCTCCACGCCCACGCTGCGCCTGCCCGAGCCCTTTGCCAATCTCATCGACTTCAGCCTCGAAGAGGTCAGCGCGTACAACGAACCGGGGCCCTTCTGGAAGCACCACAACATCCACACCGGCGAGCACATTGGCACCCATATCGACGCGCCCGTGCACTGGGCTTCGGGGCGTGAGGGCAAGGACGTTTCCCAGATTGAGCCGGAGCGCCTGATCGGTCCCGCCGTCGTCGTCGATGTGGTCGCCGAGGTGGAGAAGAATCCGGACTTCCTGCTGGAGATTGAGCACATTACCGCCTGGGAGGCTGAGCACGGGCCCCTGCCGGAGAACGGCTGGCTGCTGCTGCGCACGGGCTGGGACAAGTACTCCGATGACCAGGAGGCGTTCCTCAACGCGGACGAAAACGGCTCCCATACGCCGGGCATCTCCGCTGAGTGCGCCAAGTGGCTGGCGGAGGAGACACCGATCTCGGGCTACGGGGTGGAGACCGTGGGCATCGACCAGGGCAACGCCGCCATGCTCGAACCGGCGTTCCCCGCCCACTACTACCTGCTGGGCAGCGACAAGTACGGCATCACCTCGCTGCAGAACCTGGACAAACTCCCGCCCACGGGGGCGCTCTTGGTGGTCTCACCGCTGCCGATCGTCGGAGGAACCGGCAGTCCCGCGCGGGTCTACGCACTGCTGGAGGGATAGACCGATCTGCCGGAACCTGGAGCGCTCAGCGACGCGAGCTTCAGTCCTCGAGCCCGAGGGCGAAGCCCGCCTCCAGGTCATCCTGCGCGTAGGTGCGGAACGCCACCATCGTCTCGGTGTCGTGGATGGTGGCGACCTTGGCGATCTTGGAGGGCACCAGCTCGTCGAGGTCTTCGAAGCGCGCAGCCTTGACCATGGCCACCAGGTCCCATTTGCCGGTGACCGAGTAGACCGCCTCCACCTCGGGGATGTTGGCGATGTCCTGAGCGGCTTCGGGGATCGCATGGGGGTCGGTCTTGATCATCACAAAGACGGTGACCATGGGGTTCTCCTTCATGTTGACGCACGTCGCGGGACCAGCTCAGACGTTGTCATTCTCTCAGGAAAGGACCAGCCGCGATGGTGAGCACCACCGAGACCCACAACGACCTCCTCCATGAGCTGCACAGCGCGGGCCTGTCCCGGGTGGACTCCTCGCCCCTGGCCCGCGGCATGTACTCCTCCGACGCTTCCCTCTACCGGGTGGTCCCCCAGGCCATAGTCCGCGCCCAGGACGTGGACGAGCTCCACGCCGCCTACGCGGTGGCCCGGGCCGCGGCCGTGCCTCTGACCATGCGCGGGGCGGGCACCTCCATCGCCGGCAACGCCGTGGGCGAGGGCATCGTGGTGGACACCCGCGACCTCAACCGCGTGCTCTGCGTGGATCCTGAGGCCCGGACCGCGCGGGTGGAGCCCGGCGTGGTTCATGCCGACCTGCAGCGGGCGGCGGCCCCGCTCGGGCTGCGCTTCGGTCCGGACCCCTCCACCCACACGCGCTGCACCATCGGTGGAATGATCGGCAACAACGCCTGCGGCTCGCGGGCCCTGGGCTACGGCCGCACTAGTGACAACGTAGTGGGCGTCTCCGTGCTCTTCGGCAACGGGGAGCAGGCCACGCTCCGCGAGGGTCGGGTCAGCGGAGACACGGCCACGACGTCGCGCCTGCGGGAACTGGCAGGCTCTCACCTGGCCCATATCCGCACCAGCTTCGGGCAGTTCGGCCGGCAAATCTCCGGGTACAGCCTGGAGCATCTGCTGCCGGAGAACGGCGGCCGGGTGGAGCGGCTGCTCACCGGCAGCGAGGGCACGCTAGGACTGCTGACCGAGGCCGAGGTGTCCTTGGTGGCTGATGAGCCCGGGCGCCGCCTGCTGGTGCTCGGCTACCGTGAGGTGGCCGAAGCCGCTGACGCGGTGCCTGCCCTGCTCCAGGCCGCACCCGGACGCCTGATCGCCTGTGAGGGCATGGACTCTCGGCTGGTTGCTCTGGTGCGCGGAGCCGGCAAACGCGTGCCCACCCTGCCGGAGGGTGACTCCTGGCTCTTCGTCGAGGTGGCCGGGGCAGATGCGCTCTCCGTGCTGGAGAAGGTCTCCGCCGCCTCAGGTGCTCTCGACACCCGGTTGATCGAGGACTCCCGCGAGTCCGCGGCCCTGTGGAAGATCCGCGAGGACGGCGCCGGTCTGGCCGGCATCTCCCTGTCCACGCCGGCGCATTCAGGCTGGGAGGACGCTGCGGTTCCGCCCGAGCACCTGGGCGCGTGGATGCGCGAGTTTGAGGCCCTCATGCGGGAGTTCGGCGTCCAGGGGTATCCCTACGGGCACTTCGGTGACGGGTGCATTCACTGCCGCATCGATTTTCCCTTCCAGCACGGGGACCCGCACAGCACCGGCGTCTTCCGCGAGTTCATGCATGCTGCGGCGGAACGACTGGCCGCCTACGGCGGATCTCTCTCGGGTGAGCACGGGGACGGCAGGGTCCGCTCCGAGCTGCTGCCGTTGATGTACAGCGACGAGTCGCTGTCTCTGTTCCGGCAGGTCAAGGCCATCTGCGACCCCCAGGATCTGCTCAACCCCGGCATCATTGCCTCCCCCGAAGCCGATCCAGTCCCGATCACAGAGAACATTCGCCCCACCCAGCCGGTGAGCATTCTGCCCTGGCCCGGGATGCGGATGACGCACGACGACGGCAGCTTTGCCGCGGCCGCGCACCGCTGTTCAGGCGTGGGCCGCTGCGTGGCGCCGCGAACCAACGAAGTGATGTGTCCGAGCTACCTTGCCACTGGGGAAGAGAAGGACTCCACCCGGGGCCGGGCCCGCATCCTGCAGGAGGCAATGGACGGCAGGCTGGTCCACGGTCTGCAGGACCCTGCTGTCCACGAGGCGCTGGACCTGTGCCTGGCCTGCAAGGGGTGCGCCTCGGACTGTCCGGCCGGGGTCGACATGGCCACCTACAAAGCCGAGACGCTCTATCAGACCCATACGGTCGGAGGCGTCCGCCGTCCCCGCAGCCATTACGTGCTGGGCCGGCTGCCGTTCTGGGCGCGGCTCAGCGCACCGCTGGCGCCCGTGCTGAATCTGGGACTGAAGATCTCTCCGCTGGCGGCAGTGGCCAAATGGGTGGCCGGGATCGATCAGCGCCGCAGCGTCCCGGCTTTCGCCGCGCGGACGCTGCGCCGGGCTGCGGGGTCCTCCCGCCCAAAGACAGGCACACCCGATGTCTGGGTGTGGGCCGATTCCTTCACCGATCACTTCTTCCCGGAATCTGGTCTCTCCGCACTGGAGTTTCTTCGTTCCCAGGGACTGCGGGCCGAGGTCATTGAGCGTCGCAGCTGCTGCGGGCTGCCGTGGATCACCACGGGCCAACTGGATCAGGCGAGGAGGCTCACGGATCGGGCCACCACAGAACTGGCGCCCTACGTGGACTCGGGGGTGCCCGTCATCGGGCTGGAGCCATCATGTCTGGCCACCCTGCGTTCAGACGCCGTCGAGCTCAGCGAGAGTGCGGAGGCGCGCACGGTAGCCGACGGGGTGCTCAGCTTCGCCGAACTGGTGAACCGGTTCGTGGACGAGGGGCGTGTGCAACTGCCGGATCTCAGCGGAATCCACGTGGTGGCCCAACCCCACTGCCACCAGGCCTCCGTCATAGGCTGGGACGTGGATCAGGCGCTGCTGGAGATGGCCGGCGCCACGGTCACCAAAGTGCCTGGATGCTGTGGTCTCGCAGGAAACTTCGGGGTGGAGAAAGGGCACTACGAGACGAGCGTCGCGGTGGCCGAGACACATCTGTTGCCCGCAGTGCGCGCCGCCGCCGAGGATCCCCGGGAGACGGTCATCCTGGCGGATGGCATGAGCTGCAAGGTGCAGCTGGCCGACCTCGCCGGGGTACGGGCCGAGCACCTGGCCCAGCTGCTGGCCCGCAGCTGAGCCGGCTCAGGGCAGCTTGTAGTCAATAACCAGCGGGGCGTGGTCCGACCAGCGCAGCGAGTAGTCAGCGGCACGGTCCACCTTGGGGTTGGTGGCCAGCTCCGCCAGCGCGGGAGTGGCCATGTGGTAGTCGATGCGCCAGCCGGTGTCGTTGTCGAATGCTTTACCGCGGTAGGACCACCAGGTGTAGGGGCCGTCCACCTCGCCGGCGAGCCTGCGGGCTACGTCAACGTAGCCGGCCTCGCCAAAGTACTTGTCGAAGTAGGCGCGCTCCTCCGGAAGGAAGCCGGAGTTCTTCACGTTGCCCTTCCAGTTCTTGATGTCGAATTCGCGGTGACCCACGTTGAGGTCGCCCATGACCAGCACGTGGTCGGTGCGCTCCGCCAGCTGGGGCAGGTACTCCAGCATGTACTGCAGGAACCGCATCTTGTGTTCCTGCCGCTCGGTCCCCACCTCCCCGGAGTGCACATAGACGCTGACCACGGTGAGAGAGGTGCCGTCGCCGAGCTCGTAGTCGGCCTCGATCCAGCGCCCATCGTCCTCCGGGTGGCCTTCTCCGATGCCGGTGCGGGTGGCCAGCGGCGCCCGCTTCGAAAGGATCGCCACCCCGGCCCGGCCCTTCTGGGACGCCTCGTGCTCGTGGATGTGCCACACGTCCCCGGTCGACTCGGCCATCTGCTGGACCAGCTTGGTCAGTGTGGCGCCGTCGGCGCGGACTTCCTGGAGGGCGAGAATGTCGATCTCACGTTCGGCCAGCCACTCCCCCATACCTTTGCGCTGGGCGGCACGAATGCCGTTGACGTTCACGCTGGCGATGCGGGTCAGTCCCTCGCCCTTGGGGTCGGTGATGACGTGCGGGCTGGTCTCAGTCACAGGGATCCTCTCGTGAAGGCGCGGGAGTGGGTCAAACAAGCAGGGTCAGCGGACAACGTCGCCGGCGATCGTGCCGTCGTCGTCGGTGCCGGACTCGCCCGAGGGGGCGTCGTCGGTCTTCTTGGTCCGGCCCACCAGATCCGCGAGCATGTCACGGCCGTTATGAGCGGTGATTTCCATAGTCTCCAGGGCCCGGTCCACCATCTCCTGGTCCGCCTGGCCACCCTTCTGGACCTCCTGCTGGATCACCCGGACCTGGACCTGCACGATCTTGAAGGAGTGGTCCAGCTTCAGGTTCCGCGCGTGAGAATCCTCATCGACGACGACAGCACCCGGGGTCTCGCCCGCCCGGCGGGCGGCTGCGTCAGCCCGGGCGGAGTCGACGGCGTCACCGATCTTGCGCGCGCCCCGACGGAACGTGAGCACCACGATCGCGGCCAGCAGCAGCCAGCCGCCGGCGATAACCACGATGATCCATCCGATGATGTCGTTCTGGTTGGCGGCGAAGACGAGGGCCACCAGCAACACGGTGATCATCACGGCGAAGACGATGCCGGTGCCGCGGCGTCCGGCGTTGCGCAGAGCCCGATCGGCTCCGGAGGGCAGGGAGGGGGCAGAACTCATGGGTGAAATTATCCCTGTCACGCTCCCCGCGCGCGAATCCCGCTGTCTGGGCCAGGCTGGACCAGTGGCGTGGGCACGCCCCCTGCTGGTTGCCTTCCCTATGCAGCTTTCGGTGCCATAAGAGTGTTCCTGAGCTCAGACGTCCGCCGGAAGCCACGACGCGATGTCATCAGGCTGGGGCAGACGAGCGGTGATCTTCGCCCAGACCACCCATCCCGCGGCGGGTTCCACGTAGTTCTTGTGGCGAAACATGCCCCGTTCGTTGAGGTGGTAGAGATAGCCTGCTGGGGTCTTGATGAAGATCAGACCGTCCTCAGCCGGCCCGTGCTCACTCAGCCATTCGGCGGAAAAGGTCACGAGTTCTGCTGACCCCAGACGCAGGCAATCTGCAATCTCCGGCGCCTGAGCACGCACCTTCTCCGCGATCTTCCGCAGGGCTTGTGCGGGCTGATCGTGACCGTGCTGGAAATCCGCGGCCTGTCCCAGCAGCTCCTCGGGGATTTCGACGCGTTCGACTCCGTGACGGGGCGAGGGCCGCGGGCCGATGTCGACCATATCCAGCAGAGTGCGGAACATCGAACCACCCAGTTCGCCCTGCAGTGCCACGTGGCCTGCGCCGTCGGGCTCGGTGTAGAGCACGCCGTGGGCGCTCAACCACATGTAGCGCGCGGTGTTCTGGCCCGTGGAGAGGTCAGTGCGCGCCACCACCATGGCCGCTCGCTGTTCCGCGAAGGCGTGATAGAGGAGTTCGAAGACCGGGGTGGGCCGGCCGTCAGTGAGAAGCGGCTGCCCCTGAGCATCGCTCAGCTCCGTCAGGTGGCCCGTGCCGCCTGGGCTCAGAGACAGCATCAGCTCCTGCAGCTGATGCTCCGTGATGATCACCCTGTCGGTGGCCGCGGATGCTTCTGCCCCGGGGCGCGTGGTGTTGTTCATGCGTCAGGCGCTCCTTCCATCGGGCTTCCACTCCAGGAGGCCGGCCAGGGACCAGGAAGCGTCGGCCAGGACCGGGAGATCAGAAGCAGGAAACGTCACGGTCATGGACAGCTCGACTCCCGCCCGGCGGGCGGCCCACTGGTGCATCATCAGGGGCACGCCCTCCTCATTGGTGTAGTACGCGGCGCGCATGATGCCCGGAACGGGTTCACCCTCACCGTCTTCCCGTGCCACGGTGCCGAAATCCGCGAAGTCCAGGTGAATGAGCCGATAATCCTGGAGCTGCCGACTGAAGGTCTCCTCCAGGGACTGCTGCGTGGCAAGTACGGTCTCAGGGGTGGCGTCGCCGCTGCCGGACCAGGACGACTGCGTGAGGACAATGTTTGGGTGGAACCCATTACCCCACCCCTGGGTATCCCTGGCCAGCACCAGACCGGAATCGATCCCGGAATCGTCCACCTCCCACGATGGAGGCAGCTCCAGAGAGTAGACCAGCGGAGGTCTCGTATATCTCTGTGTGGTGTTCATGCTTCACCGCGCTTTCGCTTGGGGATCACGTTCGGTATCACACTTCCTGCCGGCGCTTTTCACGACGACGACGCCTCATGTCGCGTTCTCTACGCGCCTTCTCCCTGGCCCTGGGCGGAACCAGGAATGGGATGGCAGGGTAGAGAAACCCTGCGCCCAGGCCGTGGAGGGTCGCGAGGATGCCAAGCACCATTCCTACGAAGAGCACGCCGGCGATCACGTCTCCGACAAGTCCTGTCCCGCCGAGCACGCCCAGCTGATCCAGGGCCCCTCCCCAGCCCAGAACGGTGAAGAGCGCGAACAAAGACGGCAGGAAAGAGGGGTGGAGGCTGAGCGTGACACCCGGAGACGGGGGGCCCATACCCACGGGAAACTTCCATGTCAGCACTGCCAGCGCCGGAGCCCCGAGGGCGATCAGCACAAAAACGACGGTGTCCATTCCTAGCCTCCGAACAGGGACTTGACGCCGTCTGTGATGCTGCTGACCGCGCCTTTTGCCAGATCGCCCACTTTATCGCCGACTGCTCCACCGGCCATCCCGCCTATGACACCGCCGACGATACCGCCGACCACGGTGCCTGCCGGCCCGAGGGCGGTACCGATCGCAGCACCAACCGCGGCTCCGCCCTTAGCACCCGCCCAGGCGCCCGCGGTCGTCGCCGCAGCGTCCACTGCGGCGCGGGCACCCTTCTCGGCGCCGTGCATGGAGGGATGTTTGGCGCTGTCCTCATTCCAGCTTCCGACAAAGGAAGTCGCCGCAGTCAGGACGCTGCCGGCACGGCCGATCCATTTGCCCGCGGTCGACCAACCCTTCATGCCGGGGCTGGGCACCTTGTTCTTGGGATTCAGATTCGCCAGGGTGCGGCGAAGGACATCCTTGGGTCGCAGGTTCTTGCCCAGGTTGGCCAGAGTGGGGCTCGCGGCCAGGGCGAAGGGATTGCCGGGATCCGCTCTGCTCATCCACTGTCCCGCGTTCGTGACCTTGGAAGCGTCCCAGCCGGTCAGCCTGTTGACCAGACCCGACGAGGTGGAATTGGCGTTCGCGAACTTCTGGACCAGTCCCGGCATCCATCCCTGCCGCGCCATCGTGCGGGAGGCACCGAGAAGCGGCCCCGCCACCGTGTGGGCACGACTCACCCAGCTCTGCACGCTCGAAGCAACGCCCAGACCCACCGTGGCGGCCGCCCAGCCCGAGTCGTGGAAGGTGTAGTCCTCGTGCGTTTCTTCCGCGACGTCGGCCTCCCGCGCCCCCTCGGGGGAACTGCGGGTCTGGCTCGCCGAGGTGGTGATGCCTGCCAGCGACTGGGCACAGGTGTTCTGGGCTTCGTCCTTAGCCGCAGCAAGATTCCGGCACCGCTGCTGCAATTCGGTGATGCGTTCTTCGCGAGCCGCCCAGTCGGTGTCTTCAGCGCCAGCCACCCCGGTGGTTTCGAACTCGCGGATGTCGTTCAGAAGCCGGGTGCGCTCGGTGCGCAGGTCCTCCAAGGACGCGGCATAGTTGCTGAGAGCCACTTGCATCAGCTGACCCGCACTGCTGAGCTCGCGGGCTGTGGTCACCGGCGAGATAAAGGCACTCTGCAGCAGCGGCGTCTCAGCAGCCTGCCACTGGGCCGTGATCTGCTGAAAGGCGCTCTGAGCCGCCTGCATCCGCGTCAAGACATCTGTCGCACCACCCGAGAGTGCACGTCCCGCAGCGCGGACTGCACCGGGGTCATCGAGGTCCACGACGTGAAAGAGTCCCTGCCCCGGGCCTTCGCCGGAGGCCGGTCCGGAGGTCACCATGGTGGTCGTCATGAGCACACCCCCGGCATATCAGGAGCCTGCACCTGTGAAGCCGCTGTCTGCCCCTGCTGGCCCATTTGCTGATCTCCTGCAGCGTAGGCGTTCAGCGCGACGCTGCTGTTGCTGGTCACACTGCGGGCCTGCTGCAGGGCAGTCTGGCCGGTAGGGTTCAGCACCTCGTCCAGGCACTGCTGGATACCCGCGGCCACCACTGCGCTGTGGGGCAGCGCCGCAATCACCTGTTCGGCGTGCCATGCAAGCCGCCCGACGGTCTCCTGGCACTGGTCGACGCTCGTGCCGGTTGATGACACCGTCTGGGTGGCCTCTGCATGGTGAATGTCAAACTTGAGCACCATTACCGCTTACCGCCTCATTGTCATCTTCTGGTGGACCCGGTGGGGCGCCGACACTGCCCGGCAGCTCGGCGCCCCACCGCCATCGGTCGGATCATCAGCCGATGGACTGGATGGCCTGCATGGTCTTCTGCTGCGTGTTCTGAGCAACCTGATCGTTGTCGATCAGCGTCTCGCGCACCAGTGAAATGATCGCCTTCACCTCATTTGAGGCGCGGCTCCAGCGGCTTTCCACCGCGTGATACTCGGCGTCTGCACCATCCATCTGGAAGTCGCTGAGCGCTTCCATGACCTGCTGGTCACGCTCGGCGATCAGGCTCTCGAGGTTGCTGACGGTGCGCTGAATGTTGCCCTGCACTTCGGCAGAGGTATCGGTGTTGAACGAAATTCGGTCAAGGGACATGACGTTCTCCCTCCTCGGGGATTTGCTGCGTATAAGAACTGGCTAGGGGCGCTCGGGTCAGCGGATGGAAGAGAAGCGAGCAGAGTCGAACGCGGCGGAGCCTTCGTGCCGCTGCGCCGTGTCCTGGAAATCCTGGTCACCGGTCTGCGTTGCCAGGTCCATCTGGCCCTGTCCCTGGTTCACCATCGCCAGGGCCTGGTTCAGATCATGAGCGACTTCGTCGACGCGAGATTTGAAATTGTCGAAGGCTGCCCGACCCGCACCGTTGAAGTTGCCCTGCAGCGGTGCCACAGAGTCCACGAGCTGGTGGAGCAGGGTGGTGAGCTCATCGGATGAGCCCTGAGTACGTTTCGTCAGGGTGTTCAGTGTGGTTGACCCCATGTCGAACTTCATGGCGATCCCTCCTCAGTTAGGGTTCTGTGCCGTTGTGGTCTCTACCGACAGGCCTTCACCGCAATGGGGTCAGCGAACCTGCCGCGATACAGAACACGAGATCAGCCTTGATGCAACCTTAGATTCCGGGAAGAGTTTTCGGGAGGTTCAATTTTGAACTTCCAGGCTGCCGAAAACACCAGGTCAGACGGCCTGAGGATTATTTCACAAGTGAACTTCCTCTCCCACAGAGTCGCCCCTTCCTCCACATCCGGCTAACACCCGAAGAATCCCGTGGTGACGTCAAGCTTTCTTTGAGGTTTCCCGGATTGGGTTATCCAGGGCGTTGCGGAGCGAGCAGCGCCGGCAGAGTCACGATGACAGCGCCGAGGGGCGCACATCACCACACAGGAGGAACGGCCTGGTGATCGACTACGACCAGCAGATTCTTGAATCTGTTGCCGTGCGCCGCAATCGGCTCCTGCGAGCCCTGCTCTTCAGCGACCAGCGACGCATCCGCAGGTACGACGACGGCATCAAGCAGATCCTCATCAGTGCCGTTGTGGCCGCAGTCCTCTGCGCCGGCTGCGTCGGCTTCTCATTCCTGACAGATATGTTCGCCGACTACCAGCAGCAGCGGAACCCAGTGCCTGTCCAAGCTCCTCCCACGAGCACCGAGGCGGTGGAGCCGTGAGCGGAGACTACACACGCGTGACCATCGCCGCCGGGTCCCGCAACATTGAAGCGCTGCTCCCCTCCCGCCGCCCTGTCGCGGCTCTGATGCCCGAGATTCTGCGCATGAGCAGGGCTGAGGGCACCGCGGGAGATCCGCGACGCCTGACCCTCACCCCGCCCGGCGGACCCAGCCTTCTCCCGGAGCAAAGCCTCGAGGCCGCCCACGTTCGCGACGGCGCCCTGCTGATGCTGGACCAGCAGCAAGAAGCTGTGCCGCGCCCTCTGGTCTATGACCTCTCTGAGGAGTCTGAAGACCCGGAGACTCGGGTCTCCGACGAGCTCACCTGGCAGATGTCCCGACTGGGCAGCATCGGAGTAACACTCGTCGCCGGCGTCGCCGCTCTGCTGTTCCTAGCTGAGGACGGTCTGCCGGGCCACGATTCCCTGTGGCCCCTGGGCCTCAGCGCGCTCTGCCTGGCGGTTCTCGCCGCACTGCCCTCCACGCTCCTGAACGCCGACGCCGAGCTGCTCATCCTCAGTGCCGCCACTCTGCTGGTGGCCTACCGGTGGGGTTGGCCCGACTGGCCCTATGCGGAGTGGCTTCCCGCCCTGTGGCTGGTCTGCTCGCTATTGGCCTGGCTGAGCTACCGGCGGCGAGCGCTGGGAGCACTGATGTGCGCCTCGGCAGCCGTCCTGCTGGGGCTCCTGTGGTGGGGCACTGCACAGCTGGTGACCCACGAGCATGAGGTGGCTGCAGTGACCGGCATCGGCAGCGTGATTCTCCTGGGGTGGGCGCCGCGGCTGGCACTGATGCTCTCCGGCATGAACCGCCTCGATGACGCCATCGCCGCGGGCGGTCGTCCTCAGCTCCCCGAAGCAGAGAGGGCTTACCGTAATGCCCACGCAGGCCTCGCAGCCGCGGTAGTGCTCTGTGCCGTCTCCATGCTGCTTTCCGTGCACCTCATGCTTCTTTCCCCAGCCAGCCGCGAGGCCGCCCCGGCGGGCTGGACACTGGCCCTGGCGGCACTGCTCACGGGCATCACGGCGCTCCGAGCCCGGTCCATGCCGCTGGCGGTCGAACGTTCGATCCTCATGACCCTGGCCCTGGCCGCTGCCGTACTCCTGGGATTCCGCGTTCTCGACAGCGCTCCGCAGTGGTTGCTGGTGCTGCTCGCCGTCCTGGTGTGCCTGGTCGGGCTGACCAGCCGGATCATCCCCCTCCCAGAACATGTCAGGGCACGGCTGCGGGTCATCGCGCGCCGGTTGGAACTCCTGGCCACGATCGCCCTTCTGCCCGTGGGCCTGGGCGTCTTCACGATCTATCCGCAGCTGCTGGAGACCTTCTAGAAGGGGTGGACCGATGAACGTCGACAAGCACAGCTCCCCGGACGGAGCCTCCGAGCCAGCTTCCTCGCCCGAGGCCTTCCCCCGCTTCCCCGGAGCCTCCACGGAGAGACAGTCCGCACCGACGAGCGGGTTTCCAGGCGCTACGACGGCGACCCCGGAAACCGGCGGGGCGCAGGACGCCTCCCACAAGGTACCCGAACAAGCCGCTGCCCCCTACGCGGGAACCCGACACGAGGCGTGGACGCGGCCGACGACGGACACCGAAGGCCCAGCCGATTCGCAGGCAAAACTTTTCAGCAGGGAACGTCGTCACGGCGATTACCTCGCAGTGCGCACGTGGCGAACGGCACGCCGGCTGGTGACGGCAGACAGCTTTCCGGAGCGATACGCGGAAGCGATCCGTCAGTGTCAGCAGCCGGTGTCCACCGGGCGTCGGCTCGGCATCGTCAGCGCCGGAGGGGGCACCGGGAAATCCACGGTAGCAGCGGCGCTGAGCCTCCTTTTCGCCTACGCCCGCATCGACCACATTGCGGCTCTGGACCTCTCCGACGCACCCAGCGGACTCAACGCTCGGATGCCGGCTGAAGGACCTGAGCTTTCCCTGGCCGAGGCCGCTCAGCACGCGGCCCGTGTTGGGGACCCCGCTGAGTCGCTGCGGCGCGTCTCGGCGTCGCTGTCCCCCGCCCTGCACAGGATCTCGGCTCACCGCCACGAACCCTCCCTGGACGCCGAAGCCATCGGATCGCTGTATCAGCTGCTCAGCCGCACCTGTGCCGTCTCCCTGGTGGAGATCCCCTCCGCACTCGTAGCCGACTGCCCCCAGGCGCTATCGCAGCTCCACGCCGTGTGTCTGGCCACGGCCCCCACATCCGCCGGTGTCGAGGCAGCGGGCACCCTGCTCTCCTTCCTCGACACCGAGGCGCCCAATGTCCCGGTCATCCCGGCACTGGTCAACGCGCAGCGCACCGCCGCAGCCGACCGAGAGATCGCTGCCCACGAATTCTCCCGCGCTCTCTCCGGCCAAGGACGGAAGATCAAGGTCCAGCGCATCGGCGCAGACCGCCACCTGGCCACCGGAGGGCGAATCTCCCTGCAGCGCATCGGAGAGGCCCGCCGCCTGCAGCTGGCGCATCTGGCCGGCACGCTCCTGAGCCTGGCAACGGGCCATCACACCCCTGCTGCGGCTGGCTCCGCAGCCGATCACGCGGGGAACCGGGCATGAGCAGCCGGACATCCACTGCGGAAGGCACCAGTACCCGCCTGGTGCACCGTCCGTCACGCACCACGACGCCGGCACGTCCAGCAGAGACCGCTCACCTGCAGCCCCCGCCGGCTCTCGAGGATGACGGCTCAGGCGGCGGCATGGGCTTCATCGCCCTCATCCCGCTGCTGGGAGCGGGCGCCTCGATGACGGTCATGATGCTCTTCCGAGGCTCTCCCTTCGCAGCCGTGGGGGCTCTCATGATGATCGTGGCCGTGCTGGGCGCCGTCGTCATGCTCTTCACCCAGCGGGGCAAAGCGGCCCGACGCCGGCGCACCATGCGAGACATGTACCTGGAGTACCTCGAGGACCAGCGTCATGTCTTCCTCACCGAAGAGCGCACACACCGCGAACGCGCTCAGGCCAGTGATCCTCTGCCCGAGGCCCTGTTTACACTGATCGAGAATCCGCACCGGCTGTGGGAGCGGCGCCGCGGGCACGAGGACTTCCTCCGGATACGCTTCGGAACTGGCACCGCGCCCATTCGACGCATCGTGACCGAGGACCAGCAGGACGCCGCCCAAAGGGTCGACGCAAACCTCCAGCAGCAGCTCGATGTACTCGTCACGCGCTTCTCCCAGGCTCCCAACATGCCCCTGCTTTTGAGCCTGAGCAGACACCACACCATCTCCGTAGTCGGGGACGAGGAGTTCGGACGGCAGGTGGTGCTGCATCTGCTGCTCAGTGCCACGGCTCTGCACAGCCCGGAGGACCTGCAGGTCGCCGCCTGCGTCCCCGAGGATCTCTCCCACGACTGGCACTGGCTGGACCTGCTGCCGCACATCCTGGATCAGTCCCGGCCCAGCGGATACGGGCCGCTGCCCCGCATCGCGCCCACGATGGAGGACCTGCGGGACCTCCTGCACGAGGAGATCAGCAGTCGCTATCAGCGCTTCGCCGAGCTGCGAAAGAACTTCCTGACCAACACTCCCCGACTCGGACAGGCTCGCATGTTCGTCCTGGACATGGAACACGGCCGCCAGGTGAAGAACCTTCCCCTTCCTGACAGCTCTCTGACCAGTGACGACCTGGCCATCACCGCGGTACACCTGGTGCCGGAGCAGAGGGACGAGCCCGACCTGGTGTCCCTGCGCATCTCCCAGACGGACGGGGGCTTCCGCATCGAGGACTACACCGAGGATCCGCTGAATCCGGCCACACTGACCGGTGTGCTCACGCATGTGCCGCTGGCCACCGCCGAGGGTCTGGCCCGCCAGCTGGCACCCCTGCGCCTGTCTCCCGATTCGATGGAGCACGACGACGACGTCACCGCCGAGCGCTTCACCACCTCCCTGGGGCTGCGGGACTTCAGCCGCCATGACCTGGACCGCCTCTGGAAGCCCCGGCAGGCACCCGACTTCCTCAACGTGCCCATCGGCACCGATGAAGACGGCCGGCCCGTGCGACTGGACCTCAAGGAGTCTGCCCAGCACGGTATGGGTCCGCACGGCCTGTGCATCGGCGCGACCGGTTCGGGAAAGTCCGAACTGCTGCGCACGCTGGTTCTTGCCCTGGCGGTCACCCACCCGCCCGAGGAGCTGAACATGGTGCTGGTGGACTACAAGGGCGGAGCGACCTTCGCACCGTTTGAAGGAATTCCCCACGTGGCGGGAATCGTCACCAACCTCGTGGATGACTCCTCTCTGGTCGACAGAATCTACTCCAGCCTTGAGGGGGAGGTCCTACGGCGACAGTCGGTGTTGAAGGAAGCGGGCAACATCGCCAACATCACCGACTATCACCTGCTGCGCCGGGAACAGCTGCGCAGCGGTGAGCAGGCGCTGCCGCCCCTGCCGCATCTGTTTGTGGTCATCGATGAGTTCGGCGAACTGCTGACCGCCCAGCCGGACTTCATCGACCTGTTCATGTCAATCGGGCGCATCGGTCGCTCCATCGGCGTACATCTGCTGCTCTCCAGCCAGCGCATTGAGTCCGGGAAGCTCCGGGGTCTGGAGACCCATCTGTCCTATCGGCTCGGCCTGCGCACGCTCTCCGAAGGGGAGTCCCGCACGGTGCTCGATACTCCGGACGCCTTCCATCTGCCCCCCGCCCCCGGCTACGGCTACCTGAAGGTCGACACCACGACCTATACCCGCTTCCGCGCCGGGTACGTCTCCGGCCCCCTCTCCGAGGAGACGCAGGCGCCGCAGCAGGAGGGCGCGCACACGCGGGAGCCCGTGCCGGCGCCCTTCTACGCCGAGCGCGCCCTGGAGATGCTCAGCGCACAGGAACGGGACGAAAGCGCTGTGAACCGGCAGCGGAACAGCGACAAGCGGCCCAATGATCCCACGGTGCTGTCCACCATCGTCGAGCTGATGCGAGAAGCCGACAGGGCCACGCCGCCGATCTGGCTGCCGCCCCTTCCCGATGAGCTGAGCCTGGATCAGGTCTTCCCCCATGGACTGCCCGGTGAATCGTCAGCGTCCCAGCCCGCCGCTGGGGAAGCACTGAGAATCCCCATCGGCCTGCTCGATGACCCTGCCAAGCAGTGGCAGGGCGTCTGGAAGCTCTCCCTCTCCCGATCGGGCGGACATCTGATGGTGCTCGGCGCACCGTCGACGGGAAAGAGCCTCACGCTGCGCACCATCGCGCTGTCGCTGGCGATGACTCACTCGGTCCGCCAGGTCAGTCTCTACGGCATCGATTTGAAAGGCTCATCGCTTGTACCGCTGGATGCCTTGCCCCACAGCGCAGGATTCACCGGACGTACGGCCCGGGAAGCCGTGCGGCGCACCGTCGAAGAAGTCTCCGATCTGCTGGAGGAGCGCGAGCAGATCTTTGAACAGCGAGGCATCGACTCCCTGGAGACCATGCGCACCATGATGGCCAGCGGAGCGCTGGAGGAGATCGACGTCGCCGACGTCGTCCTGTTCATCGACGGGTGGGGTGCCCTGGCCGAAGACTTCGCGGAGATCCAGGAGTCGGTGCATTCGATTCTGGCCCGCGGCGGCAGCTACGGCATCCACATCATCACCACGGCCACGCGGTGGAATGAGGTACGTCTGGCCCAGCAGTCCTTCTTCGGGAACCGACTGGAGCTTCGGCTCACCGAGCCCTCCGAGTCCGGACACGGCCGCAAAGTGGCCCAGAAGGTGCCCGAGAACAGACCCGGTCGAGGACTCGACCCCAGCGGTCTCCTGGGGCAGATTGCGCTGCCGCGGCTGGACGGCCTCGCCGATCGCAGCAACCTCGGGGAAGGGCTCGAAGAGGCCGCCGCCCGCGTGGCGGAGAAGGAGCAGCAGCGCACCTCGCGCCGCGTTCGTCTGCTGCCGCAGACACTCTCGGTGGATCAGCTGCCTGCCCCCAGCAAGCCCGGAGAGATCTCCTTCGGTCTGATCGAACGTGACCTGAGCCCCAAGATGCTGGACATCACCGGCCCCGATACACATCTGCAGATCATCGGCGACGAGCAGTGCGGCAAGACCAGTCTGCTCAAACACGTGGCGGCTACCCTCGTTGAACAGTACAGTCCCAAGGAACTGGTCTTCGCGATCTTTGACCCCCGGCGCCGGCTGCAGAACCTTGTCCCCGAGGACTATCTCGGGGGCTACGCGAACTCCGCGGTGCTGGCCCAGAAGCTCGCCGGCGCGGTCTCGAAGGAACTCGCGGGCAGGGTACCCGACGATCCCCTGACCGCTGCCCGGTCGCAGGAGGTTCCGCTGCCGCGGATCGTGCTGCTAGTAGACGACTATGACGTTCTCAGCGCCGGAGGCACCTCTCCGCTGGCGGCGTTCAGCGAGTACCTCGCCATGGGCGCCGAGATTGGGCTCCACAGCTTCGTCACGCGCAAGACCAGCGGCGCGGCGCGCGGCATGTTCGATCAGTTCTCCGGTGCAGTGCGCGATGCCGGCGGTGCCGTCTTCCTCATGGACGGGGACCGTTCCGAGGGTCCGATCGTCGGCAATATTCGAGCCCGACACCAGCCGCCCGGACGCGGACTCTTCATCCGTACGGGACGCACACCTGAAACCATCCACACTGTCCTGCGGGAGGAATTTGATGAGCACAGCTGAGACGACCACCCCCGGTACGGCCCCTATGGTGGCCGAAGTGATCACGCCTCAGCAGGTGCTGATCAACGGTCAGTCCCACACCGTGCCGGAGGGCAGCAATCCCTACCAGCTCGTGATTGAGCAGGCACGCGCCCTGGCTGCAGCCCACGGGGAACCCGCAGTGGTCCACGGGCTGGACCGGGTTCGTCACGAGCAGAGCTGGTTCTCCGTCTCCGCCGACGGTGAGATCGTCACCCTGCCCACGCCGCCGGCGCCGGTTCCGGCGCCGGGTTCGCCCAGCACTTCGCTCCCTCCCGGCGAGCACGGCAGAGCTGATCAGCGCAGAGCAGGTACAGGCCCCGTGGCCGAAGGCGAGTCCAGCGTCCGTGAGTCCGCTGAGTCCGGCGAGGCCTCCGGAACCACCGCACCGGGTCCGGCGCGGGCAGCCGTACCGCCGCGGGCCACTGAGCAGCAGCAAGCACCGGGGCAGTTTTCGTCCCGGTCTCCGGCGGGCTTCGGTGCTGGCTCCCCAGGACCCCCGCATCCGGCCGAACAGCATCCGCCGGCGCTGAGCCGGGCTGAGCGCCGGCGGCTGCATGAGGAACAGAGCCGCCAGCACTTTGTCACGCCTCCCCGGGAGCGGCCGCAGTCGGGATTCCGGCGGTTCCTCTACGACGTCTCATGGGGTGCCATCAACATCGGGCCCACGCAGAAGCAGCAGCGGGAACGCAGCATTGCTGATCGCATCTCACGCCCGCTGGTCGGAAGTCACAACACCGCCGTCCTGTCGCTCAAGGGCGGAATCGGCAAGACCTCCACCACCGTGGGGGTGGGCCTGACTCTGGCCCGCTACCGCGGCGATATACCGTGTGCCATCGACGCGAACCCGGACTCGGGTGACCTGGCCGAGCGGGCGCTCGGAGAGCGAGCCTTCCACGCGGAGAGGCCCCGAACGATCACCGACCTGCTCAAGGACATCGAGGAGGTGGATTCCCTCACGACTCTGCAGAGCTACATTCGGCAGTCGGAGCGGCTCCATGTTCTGGCCGGAGAGCAGGACCCTGCCGTCTCAGACAGCCTGACCGGCCAGGAGTGGCGCAAGATCCACCATGTGTTCTCTCAGTACTACTCCGTGGTGCTTACCGACTGCGGCACGGGCGTGACGCACGCTGCCATGGAGGGCATTCTCGAGACCGCAGACAACCTCATCATCGCCGCAAGCTTCGCGGTCTCAGGGGCGCAGCGAGCAGTCCAGACCCTCCACTGGCTCAACAGTCACGGCTATGAGCACCTGGCCCAGCGTTCGGTGGTAGTGATCACCGACAAGGACAACGTCTCCGAACGTGTGAACAAGCAGGCCATCCAAGATAGCCTGCGCGGGCTCTGCCGCCAGCTGGTGATTGTGCCCTTCGACCGAGCCGTCGTCGACGGTGACCGTATCGACCTCGACCTGCTGAAGGAGTCCACCAGGGAGGCGTACATGGAAATTGCTGCCGCGGTGGTGGACGGGTACCAGTGATCAGCGCAGGCTCCGCGAGCGCATGCCCTCTAGGATGGAGAGGACAGGCCCCGTCCCCTGGAGGAGAAGACCATGACTGAGTTCCCGGAGAGCACCTCTGCCGACACCGCCGAACGCACCACCTGGATGCGGCGCTACACTCTGGACCCCAGCCTGGCGGAGGAGTTCATCGAGTTCCTCACCACCCGCGTCTTTCCCGCACGAGAGTCCTTGGGCTTCACCATCGAATCGATGTGGCTGGACACCGACAAGTCGCAACTGACCTGGTTCGTCTCTCGTCAGGGCAACTCGGAGGAGTTCGCCGCCGCGGAGAAGCACTGGGAGGAGTCCGAAGTCCGTGCGGAGATCTTCGCCGGCCGTCCTCAGTACGTGACGGCCAAGGATCTGCGCGAGGTTACTCGCCTGCACTGAGGGCGCGCTCGGGCTCGGCGTCGCTCTGCTGGTGCGCCCTGCGTGCCTGCCGGGCACGCCGAGCCGCCAGCAGCGCGGTCGCCAAGGACGCCGTCATCATGAGGCTGATCACGGCGGAGGAGACCATCATCGCGGTCTCGTGACTGCTGCCTGCCAGCACGGCAAAGTAGATGCCGGTGACGAACGCCAGGCCCATCGCGGTGAAGATGCGCTGAGCCGTTTGTGCCACTCCCCCGGCGGCGCCTGCCATATGTGCCGGCACATCCTGCATGGAGAGCGTCTGAGCCGCCGGAATGATCAGCGCCTGGGAAAGTCCGTTCAGCCCCAGGACGATCCCCAGCCACCACAGGGAGCCGTAGTCGGTGCTCATCAGCCACACCGAGGCTCCGATGCCCAGCGTCGAGAAGATGGAGATGCAGGTTCCCGCCACGAGGAACTTCGGCCCCAGTCTCGGCGTGTGCTTTCCGACCTGGGCTGAGAACAGCAGGATCATTGCCGCGCTGGGCAGCGTCATCGCCCCGGCGAGCAGCGCGCCATGGCCCAGTCCCTGCTGGAGGTAGATGGTCAGCATGGCCCAGATGGGCGGCATCGCGGTGAAGTAAAGGCTCAGGACCGCGGAGTTCAGCACGTAGCTGGGCAGGGTGAAGAGCCGCAGATCCACCATGGGAGCGTCGGGATCTCGGTTCCTCAGCCACTTCTCCCACCATGTCCAGCCCGCCAGCACCAGAAGGCCCGCTGCGGCCAGTGCCGCACCCAGCAGGTTACGGAACTGGATGAACGGCAGCATGACCAGCACAATGCCCGCGCTCAGCAACACCAGTCCCACAGGATCCAGGCGCAGCAGCTCACGAGCGCTGCGCGCCCTCGGGGAGGCCTGGTGCGCCGGGGCGGGATCCGGTCTGGGCAGCCACAGCAGAGCCACCACCAGCACGACGACGGCAATAGGGACGTTGACGAGGAATGTCAGCCGCCATCCGATGTTCTCCGGGGTCAGATCCACGAAGAATCCGCCGATGAGCGGACCTGTCGCCACGGCCAAACCGATGACCGTACTCATCAGCCCGTAGGCACGACCCCGTTCAGGGCCCTCGAAGAGCTCCTGAATCATGCCGATGATCTGGGGCATCAGGACCCCGGCGCCAAGGCCCATCAGGACGCGCGCCACATTGAGCATCAGCGGATCTACCGCGACAGCGGCCAGCAGGGAGGTGAGCCCGAAGGCGACGACGCCGGTGAAATACAGTCCTCTCCGGCCCCAGAGGTCCCCAGCCCTACCAGCGGGAACCAAGGCGATGCCGAACGCCAGCGCATATCCGGAGAGCACCCACTGGAGGGCGGAGGAATCAGCGTCCAGGCCCACCTCGATCGCCGGGATGGCCACCATGACGGAGGAGATGCTCAGCAGCGCGGCGAAGAGGGGCGTCAGCAGAGCGATCATCACCCGGACGGGCTGCTTCTTCTGCGCCGTGCTAGTCACCTGCACACTCTATACCCGCAGACCAGGAATTGGTTACCTGATGCAACAAATAACCTGGGGCGCAAAAAAGTGTGCCGAAACGTGGGGATGTCCGGCTCGGAAGCCGTTGATCCGCCAGTTTCGGCACACTTTTTGCGCGAAAGCCTCTAGCTGCTCAGACGCGGAACTGAGCGAGGTACTCCTTCACGGGCCGGCTGAAGGCCAGCACCAGCCACCAGATCGCCAGTACGATCCAGGCCAGGGCAGTGACCACGGTGAGGATGCCCCAGACGCTGTCGAGCATGAACCCGGCACCGAAGAGCGCCACCGCGATGGCGGCGAGGATGCCGATGATGGCGAAGATGATGCCGAGGATACGTCCCCAGTTCTTCTTCGCGTACAGGCCGGCGATCACCAGCGCGAAGAGAATTACGGTGATGAGAGTGTTGATCACCAGGCCGCCCACGCCGGAACCGGCGGTCATCTGATCGGCGATGGTCTCGGCCTCGGCCTGCGTGAGGATGTCCGAGTACAGATTCACCACGTTCTGGCGGAAGCTCTCATGCCCCATGGCCAGACTGGAGAAGATGCCGCTGGCCACCACGACGATCGCGGTGATGATAGTGACCAGCTTGAGCTGGCGATACTTGCCCGGTTCCGACATCGGCTGGCCCACCGCATTTGGATCATAGGCCTGCGTCCCGTACTTATTGCCGGGGGCGCCGCCTCCGAAGCCGGGGTTGCTCGCCGGGTTGTAGGCGGGGTTCTCTGACGGGTTAGTCATCAGCTGTCTCCTTCTTGACTGCTCGTGCTCGTCTACTCGTAGCGGAGGGCTTCGATCGGGTCCTTCTTCGCCGCACGCGTTGCGGGCAGCGTACCTGCCAGGAAGGCGATGACGATGATGAGGATCATCGTCAGCACCAGGATCGGCACATTCAGCGCGAAGAGCGTCAGCCCGCCGACGTTGCCCAGCGGTCCGCCCGGTGCGGTGAGCGCTCCGTTGGCCGCAAAGCCTGCGATCAGGCCCAGCCCGGCGCCGATGACGGATCCGAAGATGCCGATGAGCACCGCCTCGGTCGAGAAGAGGCCGAAGACCTTGCCGGAGGACATGCCCATGGCCTTCATCAGGCCGATCTCGCGGGTCCGCTCCTGCACGCTCATCAGCAGGGTGTTGACGATGCCGAAGCTTGCGGCCAGCAGGGCGATGATGGCAAAGCCGTAGAGCACGTAGGCGATGGCGTCGATGACGCTCTGAATAATGCCCAGCATGTCTTCCAGCGTCATACCCAGCATGCCTTCCTCCTGGAGGGCATCCTTGATGGCCTGCTCGTTCTCCGCGAGGTTCTCCACGTCGACTACGGCCTGGACGAACGCATCCTCACGCTCGATGTCGAGTCCGGAGTTCTGGATCTCATACAGCTCATCGTTCAGGGCGTGGGACGGCATGGGGGAGCCGCCGATGCCGGCGAGGTTCTGGGTGGAGACACCGACGATCTCAGCCTCCACCGTGTCCTGTTCGTAAACCATGTTGGAGATCCCGATCTCCACTGTCTGGCCCAGGGCGATCTCCGGATCGACTTCCTCGTAGTCTTCGGCATTCTCGTCAAAGACGGTCAGCCACGTCTCGGGGATGGTGATTTCGGCAGCCTCACGTGCCGGAGCTTCCCCTGCGACAAGCTCCATGGCGGGGGCGTCGGCCGGGAATCCGATATCGGAGAAGGTGTACTGCGTCCCGTCAATCTCCATGTAGTCCGGGCTGACAAAGAAGATCGGATCAACGTTGGTCACCCCCTCGATCGATTCGAGGGTCTCAATGTCTGCCTCCGAGAGCATCGCCTGACCGAATTCAGACTCAGCCCGGGCGGCGTCAGGATCGTACTCCTGCGGACCCGGACCGGTGTCTTCGCCCATCCCCATGGCGGCGGCCGGCATAACAAAGAGCTGGTCCTCCTCGCCGTATCCAGCCACCATGTCATCCACGGTCTGGTTGATGCCTGCGGCCAAGCCCGAGGTGATGGTCAGCGTGAAAGCGCCGATCACGATGGCCAGAACCGTCAGTGCGGTGCGCAGCTTCGAGCGCATGGTGTTGCCCAGCGCAGTGCGTGCGACGTCCAGAGATTTCACCGGGCAGCCTCCTCGGCGGTCAGGGAGGAGCCGGACTCCTCGGCAACGATCTGTCCGTCCTGCATGATGAGGCGGCGCTGGCACTTCGCGGCCAGGTCGTCGTCGTGCGTGACGACCACCAAGGTGATGCCGTGGTCACGGTGCAGGCCGAAGAGGATCTCCTCCACGATCTCGCTGGTGGTGGAGTCCAGGTTGCCCGTGGGCTCATCAGCGAAGAGCACCGAGGGATCGTTGATCAGGGCGCGGGCGATGCACACGCGCTGCTTCTGACCGCCGGAAAGGTTCGTCGCCTTGTTTTTGGCCTTGTCCGCCATATCCAGGCGCTCCAGGGCCTCCATCCCACGCCGATTGCGCTCGGACTTCCCGACGCCGGCGATCTTCAGCGGCAGCGTGACATTCTCCAGCACAGTCTGGTTGGCGTTGAGGAAGAACTGCTGGAAGACGAAGCCGAACGTCTTGTTCCGCAGCGCCGAGACCTCTTTGGGCTTCAGCTGCGTGACGGGCTTGCCTTCCAGGGCCACGACGCCGGCGGTGGGCTCATCCAGCAGCGCCAGCAGGTGCATAAGGGTGGATTTGCCGGAGCCGGACTTTCCCACGATCGCCACGGACTCCCCGCGTCCGATCTCGAAGGTCAGTCCTTTCAGCGCATCAAAGCGCGATTCGCCCCGGCCATACACCTTGACCAGGTTTTCGGTTTCAAGAACAGGAGTGCTCATGGCTCTCAGTCTTCCGGATGAGGCGCCGCGGCACATCCCCCTTTCGGATGAACGTACTGGTCCGTCTGCGCTCAGTCTGCTGTCAGCGCGGACTGCCCGAGGGCAAAGAGGTCCGCGTCGATTCCGGCGAGCTCCTCGGGGTCGCCGGAAGCCAGCAGCACAACGGTTCTGTGCGCTCCGTCCTCTCCCTGCCCCGCGGCCAGTTCGGCGCGCCAGCTGCCGGTGAGCACCCCGGGAGCTGAGCCGCCCTTATACGCCACTGATTCCAGGCCGTCGCTGCCACCGGGCACCACCAGACCCGGATTCGCGCCCAGGATCTCTTCCAGTTCAGGGTGACGCTCCCCCGCGGCGTGCAGTGCGGAGTGCACCCGGGCCACGTCTGCCGCGCTGGCGTGCCAGTCCAGGTGGTGCGCTGCCGCGCTCAGATCGATCTCCTCCAGCTCGGGCAGGGGCTCCTCGGCCAGCTCCTCGACGATGGCACGGCGGCGGTCCTGATCGGCCTGCTCCCACTCGTCGCCCCACTCCCCCTGTCCCCAGTGCAGCTGAAAGAGCTCGCGGGTGGTGAGGAACGGCGCCATCAGCTCGGGGGCGTGGTGGTCAGCTTCGGCCACCGCCGCTTCCACCGCTTCTCGTCCCAGGTGATGGATGAGGAGGTCCGTGGCGGTGTTGTCGCTGATCTGGATCATGGCCTGGGCCGCCTCCTGAACAGTGAGCTCAAAGCCCGTCTCCTCCTCCTGCAAGGTTCCAGAGGGAAGACTGCGCGCCTGGTCTGTCAGGGTCAGGGTCTCGTCCCAGCTGGTGCCGCCGTCGTCGATCGCCTGCGTCAGCGCCAGCAGCACGTAGAGCTTGGCCGTGGAGGCCAGCGGTGCTGGAGAGTCGGCGTCGATCGTCAGGAGTGGCTCATCGTCTTCGAGCACGAGTGCGCGGATCTCCCCCGGGATTTCGCGCAGCCCGGCCTCCACGTCATCCAGGCTCTCGGTCAGCTCCGGAGGCTCCTGCGCCGGGGAGAAGAGGATCCCCGTGATGAGGTTCTCCTCCCCAAGTTCCACGTGCAGGTCCACGGCATCGGCCTCCGACTCCAACCGCGCCATAGCGGAGAGATCGGTGCCTTCGTAGCTGGTGGCGCTGAAGGGTGCGGCCGGGCGCAGTCCGGTGTTGAGGATTTCCACGAATTCCTCCGCCGAGACCTGCGCCAAGAAGCTCTCGTGGAGTCGGCCTTCCCAGTCCTCGGGCTGGGCATCCTCCTCAGCGTTGAGAGCGGCCAGGATGTCGGCCACAGTCTGCCCCGCAGGGGTATCGGGGAGATCGACCGGTTCCGCTCCTGCACCGGCATCGGCGGCCGGATCGCTGAGGGCATCGTCGAGCTCTGCATCGGCGTCGTCGGAATCCGAGGCCTCGTCCTCGAGCAGCGGTTCGGTCTGGGGACCCTCCGTCGCGGTATCCACCTCATCCGGGACGGCGTCGTCTCCGCAGGCGGTGACGGTGAGGGCGAGCAGGCTGGCGGAGGCAAGGGAACGTCTCAGGCGCATCCCACCCAGCGTAGCGGGTCGCGACGCTAGGTAGGCTTAGCCTCTATGACCAGCATCACAACCTCCGCCGGCGCCGTCTCCGCCCCGGGCGCGCGAGATCTCGCCATCGAGGCGGTCGAAGTGACCAAGCGCTACGGCGACTTCACCGCGGTGGACGGTATCTCCTTCGCCGTGACCCGAGGGGAGGCATTTGGTCTGCTGGGGCCCAACGGCGCAGGCAAGTCCACCACCATGCGCATGATCGCAGCGGTCTCAGCACGCACCTCGGGGCAGATGCGCGTCGCCGGCCTGGACCCGGAGACCGAAGGGCCGCGGGTGCGCGCCCGGCTGGGGGTCATTCCGCAGCAGGACAACCTGGACGAGGAACTCACCGTCCGGGAGAACATCATCATGTACGGCCGATACTTCGGGCTGCCCCGGAGGTTCCTGCTGGCTAAGGCCGACGAGCTGCTCGAGTTCGCGCAGCTGACGCATAAGGCCTCCGCACGGGTCGAGGACCTCTCCGGGGGTATGAAGCGCCGGCTCACCATCGCCCGGGCGCTGGTGAACGAACCGGAGATCCTGCTATTGGATGAGCCCACCACGGGGCTGGATCCCCAGGCACGTCACGTGCTGTGGGACCGGCTGTTTCGGCTCAAGGAGTCCGGCACCACCTTGGTGCTGACCACCCATCACATGGACGAAGCTGAGCAGCTCTGCGATCGTCTCGTGGTGGTGGATCACGGCACCATCATGGCCGAAGGCTCGCCTGCCGGACTCATCCGGGAGCACTCCACCCGGGAGGTGCTGGAGGTGCGTTTCGGCATGGACCGCAACGCCCAGCTGGGCGCGGAGCTCGAAGAGGTCCTGGGCCGTGCCGGCGACACGGCCACGGGCTACAGCCACATCGAGGTTCTTCCGGATCGCCTGCTGGTCTACGCCGCGCACGCCGAAGCTGCGCTGGGGGCCATCCACGCCTCGGGCCACCGCCCCATGACCTCCCTGGTCCGCCGGTCCTCTCTGGAGGACGTCTTCCTGCGCCTGACGGGACGAACCCTTGTCGACTGAGTTAGTTCCGCAGGCGGGGAAGCGAGGAGCACCATGACCCTCGCTGCGGACAAGGACCGCATCACTCATCGCGCCCGGGTCTGGGGCGCTCTCTATCAGGCCGAGGCCACGCTGCGAGCCATGCGGGCCTACGGCGGAGTGATCCTGGCCAGCTCGATCTTCCAACCGATTATGTACATCCTCGCCATGGGCTTGGGGCTCGGCGTGCTCATCGGCGACGGCGCGGACTTCTCCGCCTACGGGGCACAGAGCTACCTGATGTACATCGCGCCCGCCGTACTAGCCTCCACGGTGGCGATGTCTGCGGGCATCGAGTTCACCTTCCCGGTGATGGAGGGCTTCAAGTGGCGGCGCAAGTACTACGGCGCACAGGCCACCGCGCTGACCCCGGCCCAGATCGCCTCCGGCGTGATCCTGGGAGTCAGCGTACGCTTCATCCTCCACTCGGTGATCTTCATCGGTGTGCTCTTCGCCTTCGGCGTCCTTGCCTCACCACTGGCGTGGCTCCAGGTGATCACCGCCTCGCTGGGCGGCCTGGCTATCGGCCTGCCGATCATGGCCTATATCTCTACCCTGCGGGAGGAGAAGGGCCACGCCTCCCTCATCCAGCGGTTCGTCATCATGCCCCTGTTCCTCTTCTCCGGGACGTTCTACCCGCTGAGCAACCTCCCCGGCCCGCTGCAGGTCATCGGATGGATCTCGCCGGTCTGGCACGCCAATGAGCTCGGCCGCGTGCTGGCCTTCGGCCAGCCGACTCCGCTGTGGCTGACTGCGGTGCACGCGATCTACCTGGGCGCCGTCGTCGTCATCTTCTGGATCATCACGGCACGGATCTTTGAGCGCCGCCTGGGTTATCAGGAGTGGCGCGGGCGAATTCCGGGGGCTCGGGCAGATGCCCGGCGCCAGGCAAGGCAGGACGCACGGGAGGCCGCATCGGGCGCCTATGAGCGCAGCGAAGGGGTTCCTCTGGTGCGGGTGCGAAGCGGGCTACTGGCCAGCATGTACTCCGGCAATATCCGCGCAGTCTTCCAGCGCGGCCTCACGGCCATCCGCAACAACCGTGGAGTCATCTTCCTCTCCGGCTTCCTGGAACCGGTGCTGTTCCTCACCAGTTTCGGCTTGGGGATCTCGCCGATGATCACTGCGGTCGACGCCGGCTCGGACGGTACGGGCGAGGCCATCAGCTATGCGGCGTTCATCGCCCCTGCGCTGCTCGCGGTCTCCGCAATGAACGGGGCCATCTTCGACGCCACCTGGAACGTGTTCTTCAAACTGAAGATCACCAAGCTCTACCAGACCATGATGTCGACCTCGCTGGGCCCCCTGGACGTGGCTGTGGGTGAGATTCTGCTGGCGCTGTTCCGCGGCGGAATCTACTCCCTGGGGTTCCTCGGGGTACTGCTGGTCACCGGCCTGGTGGATCCGCTCTCCGCGGTGCTGATGTGGTGCACCGCCCTGTTCATCGCCTTAGGGTTCGCCTCAGTGGGGATGGCGGTGACCAGTTTCATGAAGCGCTTCCAGCAGATGGACTGGATGATGATGATCCTGATGCCGATGTTCCTGTTCTCCGCCACCCTGTTCCCCATTGAGGTCTACCCTCAGGGCGTGCAATGGGTGATTCAGGCTTTTCCCCTGTGGCACGGCGTGGAGCTCATGCGGGATCTCGCGTTCTGGGACTTCGGCCTCATAACGCTGGTGCACATCGGCTACTACCTGGTGATGGTGGCTGCCGGCATGAGTGTGGCCGCCTACCGGATGAAGAAGCTCTTCCTGCGGTAGGCGGCCACGCCGTACGGTCTAGACCCAGCCCAGCGGTTTGGCCACGTGGTTCATGATGTTGCTCAGCAGCGCAGCGTTGTAGTCCACCCCGAGCTGGTTGGGCACGGTCACCAGCACCGTGTCCGCTTCAGCGATCGCCTCATCCTTGGCGAGTTCCTCCACGAGCACCTCGGGCTCGGCGGTGTAGGAGCGCCCGAAGACCGCTCGGGTCTTCTCATCGATCATGCCGAACTGGTCTTCAGAGTCTCGCTGCCCCAGGAAGTAGGCCCGGTCCTCGTCAGAGACGATCGGGATGATCGAGCGCGAGATCGAGATCCGCGGGGTGAACCCGTGATCATGCTTCTCCCATTCCTCGCGGAAGGCGCGGATCTGCTTGGCCTGCTGAATGTGCAGTGGCTCGCCTGATTCATCGTCCTTCAGAGTGGAGCTCATGAGGTTCATGCCCATCTTCGCAGCCCAGACGGCCGTGGCGTTGGATCCGGCTCCCCACCAGATCCGCTGACGCAGACCCTCTGAATGCGGCTCGATGCGCAGCAGCCCGGGCGGGTTGGGGAACATGGGTCGAGGGTTGGGCTGAGCGAACCCTTGCCCTTCCAGCACCTTCAGGGCCACTTCGGTGTGCTTGCGCGCCATGTCGGCATCCGACTCGCCCTCGCCCGGGGCGTAGCCGAAGTACCGCCACCCGTCGATGACCTGCTCCGGTGACCCGCGGGAGATGCCCAGCTGGAGCCGCCCCTCCGCGATGAGATCAGCGGCCCCCGCGTCCTCCGCGAAGTACATGGGGTTCTCGTACCGCATATCAATGACGCCGGTGCCGATCTCGATACGGCTGGTCTTGGCACCCACCGCGGCCAGCAGCGGGAACGGGCTGGCCAGCTGGCGGGCAAAGTGGTGGACGCGGAAGTAGGCGCCGTGGACACCGGCCTCCTCCGCGGCGACCGCCAGGTCGATAGACTGCAGCAGCGCATCCGCCCCGGAGCGGGTGCGGGAGTGCGGGGACGGGGTCCAGTGGCCGAAGCTGAGGAAACCGATCTTCTTCATACCCAGCCCAACCTCCCAGCCCCGCACATCATTCCGTCAGGCGGCGCGGCGCTCAGCCGCCAGCACCACGTTCTGCAGCAGCTCCACGCGGGTCATGGGCCCTACACCCCCGGGGTTCGGGGAGTACCAGGAGGCCACGTCCTCCACGCCGGGGGCGACGTCGCCGAAGATCATGGCCTTGCCAGTCTCCGGGTTGACCTCACGAGTCACGCCCACATCGAGCACGATGGCACCGGGCTTCAGGTCAGCCGGATCGATCATGTGCTTCACCCCGGCAGCGGCGACCACCACATCGGCCTGCTTCAGATGCGCCGCGGTGTCCTTGGTGCCGGTATGGCACAGGGTCACCGTGGCATTGACGGCACGTCGAGTCAGCAGCAGACCGATGGGGCGTCCGATGGTCACCCCACGGCCGACGACGACGACATGCTTGCCGTTCAGGTCCAGCCCGTAGCGCTCCAGCAGGTCCACGCAGCCGCGCGGCGTGCACGGCAGCGGTGAGGTGATCTCGTCGTTCACGTTAGCCACGAGGCGGCCCAGATTCACCGGGTGCAGCCCGTCGGCGTCCTTCTCCGGAGCGATGGCTTCCAGGATTGT
Organism: Nesterenkonia flava; assembly: GCF_031432335.1. Classification (NCBI taxonomy): domain Bacteria; kingdom Bacillati; phylum Actinomycetota; class Actinomycetes; order Micrococcales; family Micrococcaceae; genus Nesterenkonia; species Nesterenkonia flava. Next base: position 34,808 of record NZ_JAVKGT010000004.1, read on the forward strand.
GTTGGTGTCCAGGTGCTTCGGCAGCGGAAGCTGCACGATGTAGCCCGTGCAGTCGTCGTCGTTGTTCAGCGTCTCCAGCTGAGCCAGCAGCTCCTCTTGCGAGGTCTCCTCGGGAAGCTCCACCTGGATGGAGTGGATCCCTACCTCCGCACAGTCACGATGCTTGCTCGCCACGTAGGACTGGCTGGCGGGATCGGCTCCCACGATGACGGTCCCGAGGCCCACGGAGACGCCCTGCTCCTTGAGCGCGGCCACGCGCTCGGCGAGCTCGGCCTTGATCGCCTTGGCGGTGGCGCGGCCGTCCAGAATCTGAGCGCCAGAAGTCGATGCGGTCATGGTCACCAGTCCTCGAGGCCCTCGTAGAGCGGGAAGTCAGCAGCGAGCTTGGCCACGCGCTCCTTGAGCTGATCGACGTCGCCGCCTTTGAGGGCGTCGGCGATGATGTCCGCCACTTCGCGGAACTCCGACTCGCCGAAGCCGCGGGAGGCCAGTGCCGGCGTGCCGATGCGCAGGCCCGAGGTGGTCATGGGCGGACGCGGGTCGTTCGGCACTGCGTTGCGGTTCACCGTGATGCCGATCTGGTGCAGCAGATCCTCAGCCTGCTTGCCGTCCAGCTCCGAGTTGCGCAGATCCACCAGGACCAGGTGCACGTCGGTGCCTCCGGAGAGCACCGAGACACCCGCCTCGGCGACATCGGCGGCCACCAGGCGCTCGGCAAGGATCTTGGCGCCCTCGACCGTGCGGCGCTGCTTCTCCTTGAAGTCTTCGGTGCCGGCGATCTTGAAGGCGATGGCCTTGGCTGCGATCACATGCATCAGCGGACCGCCCTGCTGCCCCGGGAAGACGGCGGAGTTGATCTTCTTGGCGTGCTCAGCCTTGGACAGGATCATGCCGGAGCGGGGGCCCGCCAGGGTCTTGTGCACCGTGGTGGTCACCACATCAGCATGCGGCACCGGATTCGGATGCAGACCGGCCGCCACGAGGCCGGCGAAGTGGGCCATGTCGACCCAGAGCACGGCACCCACCTCATCGGCGATTTCACGGAACTTTGCGAAGTCCAGCTGACGCGGGTATGCGGACCAGCCTGCCACGATCATGTCCGGCTTCTCGGCCAGTGCCAGCTCACGGACCTTGTCCATGTCGATCAGTCCGGTCTCCGGGTCCACCTCGTAGGCGGCGACCTCGTAGAACTTGCCGGAGTGATTCAGCTTCATGCCGTGGGTCAGGTGGCCGCCGTGAGCCAGCGAGAGCCCCATGAGCTTGTCGCCCGGCTGCAGGAAGGCGGTCATCACGGCCACGTTGGCCTGGGCACCGGCGTGCGGCTGAACGTTGGCGTGCTCGGCGCCGAAGAGCGCCTTGGCCCGCTCGATGGCGAGGTTTTCGGCGACGTCAACGAACTCGCAGCCGCCGTAGTAGCGGCGTCCCGGGTAACCCTCAGCGTACTTATTGGTGAGCACCGACCCCTGAGCCTCCAGGACCGCACGCGGGACGAAGTTCTCGCTGGCGATCATCTCCAGGGTCCCTCGCTGGCGGCCCAGTTCATCGGCGATCGCAGCAGCGATCTCCGGGTCGACGTCGGCCAAGGGCGAGGTATTGATGTCTGTGCTCACGTAATTCTCCTGAAGGCGCGCGGAAACTGCCAGGATCAGTCTAACGCCCGGGCACAACACGCTCGGCGCCTTATTATGAACTACTCATATCTGCCGGATAAGATACTCCTCATGACGACAGCAGCCGACTGGCCCGACCAACTCCGGGAGCGCGGCCTCCGCGTGACCCGGCAGAGGCTGGCCGTGCTGGAGGCCGTCGCCGAGCACCCGCATCAGCCGGCCGAGGCGATCCACGCTTCGGTGGCGGCACAGCTTCCGGAGATCACCGTGCAGTCGGTCTACACCGTGCTGCACGACCTGACCGCGCACGAGCTGCTGCGCCGGTTTGATCCCCCGGGTTCGGCGGCATGCTATGAGACTCGCACCCACGACAACCACCATCATGCGATCTGTACGGTCTGCGGAGCCATTGAGGACGTGGACTGCGTCCACGGGGAGGCTCCCTGCCTGGAGGCACCGCCCTCCTTGGGAATGCAGGTAGAGGTTGCAGACGTCGTCTTCCGCGGCGTCTGCAGGGACTGCGACGCTCAGCGCCACGCTGCCTGAGCTGGGTGCTCACTCCACCCCTACATCACCTCACCGCATTTCACTGAAAGGACCTTGATGAGCGACGCCCCGACTGGCTGCCCCGTCATGCACGACGGCGGCAGCGAGGCAGACCGCCCTGCCCACAATCCCACCGCCGGCGGTCCCGCCCACCCCACCCAGGGCTTCGGCAACAAGCACTGGTGGCCCAACCAGCTGAACCTGAAGATCCTCGCGAAGAACCCCGAAGTCATCGACCCCTACCGCGGTGAGGACTACGACTACGCCAAGGAGTTCCTCTCCCTGGATCTGGATCAGGTCAAGAAAGACATCAATGAGGTCCTGACCACCTCTCAGGATTGGTGGCCGGCCGACTTTGGGCACTACGGACCCCTGATGATCCGCATGGCCTGGCACTCCGCCGGCACCTACCGCGCCGTGGATGGCCGCGGCGGCGGCGGAACCGGTCAGCAGCGCTTTGCGCCCCTGAACTCCTGGCCCGACAACGTGGGGCTGGACAAGGCTCGCCGGCTGATGTGGCCCATCAAGAAGAAGTACGGCAAGAAGCTCTCCTGGGCCGACCTGATGATCCTGGCCGGCAACGTCGCTCTGGAGTCCATGGGCTTCAAGACCTTCGGCTTCGCCGGCGGGCGCGCCGACGTCTGGGAACCCGAGGACGATGTCTACTGGGGCGCTGAGGAGGAGTGGCTGGGCTCCAACAAGCGCTTCTCCGGCGAGCGCGAGCTGGAAGCGCCCCTGGGCGCCACCCATATGGGTCTGATCTATGTGAACCCCGAGGGCCCTGAGGGGGAGCCCGACCCGGTGAAGGCTGCCCACGACATCCGCGTGACCTTCGGACGCATGGGCATGAACGATGAGGAAACCGTCGCACTGATCGCCGGGGGCCACACCTTCGGCAAGGCCCACGGGGCGGCCCCGGACTCACACGTGGGCGCCGATCCGGAGATGGCCGACCTGGAGGAGCAGGGCCTGGGCTGGAAGAACAGCTTCGGCTCCGGCAAGGGCGATGACCAGATCACTTCCGGTCTCGAGGTCACCTGGACCTACCACCCCACGCGCTGGGACAACGAGTTCTTCCACATCCTCTTCGCCTACGAATGGGAGCTGTTCAAGTCCCCCGCCGGCGCCTGGCAATGGCGCCCGGTCAACGGTGAGGGCGCAGACCTGGTGCCCGAGGCTCACGGTGAGGGCAAGCGTGAGCCTCGCATGCTCACCACCGATCTCTCCCTGCGGTTTGACCCGGCCTATGAGAAGATCTCCCGCCGCTTCCACGAGAACCCGGCAGCATTCCAGGAGGCCTTCGCCCGTGCCTGGTTCAAGCTGACCCACCGCGATATGGGTCCCAAGGCCCGCTACCTGGGCCCGGAGGTCCCTGCCGAGGACCTCATCTGGCAGGACCCCCTGCCTGCCGTGGACCACGACCTGATCGATGACTCCGACGCCGCCAAGCTCAAGCAGGCGGTGCTGGACTCCGGCCTCAGCGTTTCCGAACTGGTATCGACCGCCTGGGCCTCCGCCTCCACCTTCCGTGCTGGTGACAAGCGCGGCGGCGCCAATGGTGCCCGCGTGCGTCTGGCTCCGCAGAAGGACTGGGAAGTCAACAACCCGCAGCAGCTGGCCAAGGTGCTGGGCGTCCTGGAGGGCATCCAGGAGGGCTTCAACACCGGCGCCGCCGGGACTGGCAAGAAGGTCTCGCTGGCGGACCTGATCATTCTGGCGGGCAATGCTGCCGTGGAGAAGGCGGCAGCCGAGGCGGGCGTCCAGGTGGAGGTACCCTTCCACGCCGGTCGCACCGACGCGACCCAGGAGCAGACGGATGCGGAGTCCTTTGCCTACCTGGAGCCCATCGCGGATGGTTTCCGCAACTGGACTGGCCCCGATGCGACCGTGGAGGCGGAGCGCCTGCTGATCGATAAGGCCAACCTGCTCTCGCTCTCCGCACCGGAGATGACCGTACTGGTCGGAGGTATGCGCGTGCTCGGCGCCAACTGGGATGGATCCTCCTACGGCGTCTTCACCGACCGTGTGGGTGTGCTCACCAATGACTTCTTCGTCAACCTGCTGGACCTGGGCAAGACGTGGAAGGCTCTGGACCCCGGTAAGCACGCCTTCGAGGCGACCGTTGACAGCAGCGGTGAGGTTTTCGGCCGGGGTACCCGCGCCGATCTGGTCTTCGGCTCGAACTCGGAGCTGCGGGCTATCGCTGAGGTCTACGCGAGCGACGACGCACGGGAGAAGTTCGTGAAGGACTTCGTCAAGGCCTGGACCAAGGTCACCGAGCTGGACCGCTTCGATCTGCGGACCCCCGCGGGAAAGACTGCAGCACCGAGCCTCTGATCTGACGCCGGACACAAAAGACCCCCGCGGAGTGCCTCCGCGGGGGTCTTTTCGCCTAGCCGAACTATTACTGGTCGGTCAGGGCGTCGTCCTGGTCGTCCTCGCCGACGCCAGGATCGGTCTCGTCGGCGGTGTCACCGACGGCCGGGTCTTCAGCGCCGTCCTCCACTGCCGGATCGTCAGCGCCGTTCTCCACTGCCGGATCCTCAGCACCGGTGTCGGTCTCAGTGCCGCCGGTGTCGGTCTCGGTCGTGGTGTCCGTGCCGTTGTCGGTGGTGTCTCCGCCGTTGCCGCCGTCATCGCATGCGGTCACGCCCAGCAGAGCCAGGGAACCCACACCGATAATGCCGGCGATGGAGCGAAGCTTGTTGTCATCGGTGGTAGCCATTCGTTGTTACCTCCGTTGAGGAACTGCATCTTTCGGATGCCGGGCGGACTTTCCGCCTCCCACCCAGTGGCGCAGGTCACGCCGCTAGGTGATCTGACTCCATCATGACCACTCCGGAGGGGTCGACGAAAGCCGAAATGGGGGTTTCTGCGCCAACTCATAGGGGACTCTGAGGAACGATCCAGCCTGGGCATCTGGAAGGCGCACGGCGCCAAGCCTGCTCCCAGGAAATGCCATGACGCCGCCCAGCACAGAGGAACCCCCGCAGCGCGCGGCTGCGGGGGTTCCTCTGTGCTCTCGGCACTGCCCAGGGTGCTCTGGGAGCTACCTCAGACCACCGATGATGGCGTCGAGCTCCTCTTCGGGGATCACGACGTCGTCCTCGGGCTCCTCGGGCTCTTCGGCCTCGTTGTACTCGCTGAAGTCCACGCGAGTCTCATCCTCGTTTTCGTCCAGAATGATGATCTGCTGCAGCAGCGGCTCACCCTCGTCGGCGAGCACGACGATCTCCAGACTCGAACCGTTGGTCTCGGCAGTGTAGACCCAGACGTTCTCGCCGTCGACGGTGTCCACCGCACCTTCGAAGGGCACCTCGGAGATCTCAGTACCCCCGGAGCCCTCGGCGAAGCCCTCGCGGAAGTTGTTGATGAAGTCCTCCGGGGTCTCCAGTTGAGAGGCGAGGGAGCTGATGTCTGCCCACTCCCCCTCTGCCTCCAGAGCCTCCCGCAGCTCCTCACCCGAAGGCGCATCGGAGCCTTCGGGCATCTGAGCCTCGTATTCCTGCACGATCGAGTCCACACTCTGATAGATCGTGTCGCCGAAGCCCAGGTACTCACCGAGGCCCTCGGTGGTGTGGCTGTAACCGTCGCCTCCCATATCGCCGCTGAGCGTGACGCGGATGCCGTCGCTGGCAAACTCACTTTCCGCCTCTGAGAGCTCCTGCCCGATAGCGTCTGCGCCCTGTTCGAGCGCGTCACCGGTCATTTCCATCTCGATGGTCACTGAGTCCTGGTCTGTGCTGGACTCCCAGATGTCCTCTTCGATCTCGGAGAACTCCGGCACATCGGTGGTGTCCTCGTCGGGACCCTCGCCATCCTCAGTGTCCTCTCCGGCAATCTCCCCGGGGGTGTCTCCCTGCTGCTCGGCGCCGTAGGGATCGGTGTCCTCGGTACCCGTGTCGGGGGCGTCCTCGCCATCGCCGTTGGACTGGTCCTGCTCGGCGTCGGGCAGCTCACCCGACTGGTCGTCGCCCGCGCAGGCCGTCAGCGCAAGCGCGGCCACTCCCAGGGCTCCCGTGGTCTTCCAGATCCAGTTGGGGTGTTCGGTGCTGGTCAGTGTCATGACTCGTCTCCGTTCTCTCACGTGGTCTCTGCATCGGTCTGGTCGGCATCCTCATCAGCTGCACCGTTGTCCGCTGTCTCGCCGTTCTGCTCCTCGGCGATGGCCTGGGAGATCTCCTCGAGGGTGATGACGTCCTCAGGTGCTTCCGGCGCCTGGGACTCGTTCCACTGGCTGAAGACGTAGTGGGAGTTTTCGTCGCTGAGCTCGAGCAGATACGGCTCGCCCTCGGCCGCGACGACGAACTCGCCGTCGTCGCTGGAGTAGACCCAGACCTCCTGACCGTCTCGCGTCTCAGTCTCAGCGGTCATCTCCGCGATGTCCTCGTTGTCCAGCTCCTGCTGCCAGGTGGTGATGAAGTCTTCTGCGGAGAAGACCTGTCCTTGGGCGTCGTCGAGCTGGATCCATTGCTCACCGATGAGCTCAGCGATGAACGCCTCCTCTACCTCGGCGACGTCTTCCAGCTCAGTGGCCAGCAGCTGGGCGTATCCCTCACCCTGGACGTACTCCTCTCCGTCAACGGCGCGCTCCGAGAAGCTCGAGTCACCCGCAGCGAAGGTCATCTCTGAGGCGGTGCCGTCCAAGGCTCCGCTGATGCTCAGGTCGCCGACCGCGTCCTCATCCAGTCCGGTGAAGTACTCGTCCAGATCGGCGTCGCCGGCCTGGACCTCTCCGGTAATCGTCACCGAATCAGCCTCCAGCATGGCGCTGAACATGTCCTGCTGAATCTCCCCGAAGCTCGGTGCCTGGCCCTCATCTGCTGCAGACTGACCGCCGGCCTCCCCGGACGCGTCGAAGGGATTCTCCCCGCATGCGGCCAGTCCCAGCACCAGGGCCAGACTGCCGGCCGAGGCGAAGAATGCTCGAGAAGGGCGCCCGACGATCGCACGCGCGTTCCGGTGGGTGTGGTTCCCCTGCTTGCTCACGTGGCCTCCTTTGCCTAGATCATCGGAGACGATAGGTACGCTTGCTGAACGCCCGCTGGACACCGGGTGGAAACGTCGATCGTCGACGACGCTCAGACAAGCCGCGGATCGCCTTCTCGCTTGATGCGCAGCCACCGGTAGCCGTAGCCGTCCAGATGCGATTCGGTGGAGTGTTTGCCGTCGAGCTCGCAGGCGTCCTCGGACATGAGGTCCACCAGCTGCGTGCCGGGTTCCTCATCCTGCAGCGTCAGCGGGACGATCACGGGGTCCGGACCCAGATTGTGCAGCAGCACCATGGAGCGGTCCTCCCAGGTGACCTGGTGGGCGAGCACCGCCTGGTGCGGCTGGTCCAGGATGGTGTACTCGCCCCAGCCGAGCTCCGGGGACTCCCGGTAGCGCTTGGCCAGACGGGTGATGTGGTGCAGCAGGGAGTCCTTATTGCGCCGGCAGTCAGCGGCGTTGATGTGCTCCGGACCGAACGGGCCGGTGGTGACCTTGCGCGCCAGCCGGGAAGGTTTGGCGGAGGAGAAGCCGCCGTTCTTCTCATCGGTCCACTGCATAGGGGTCCGCACCGCTTCACGACCCTCCACATCGAGGTTCTCCCCCATGCCGATCTCTTCGCCGTAGAACAGCACGGGGGTCCCGGGCAGGGCGAAGAGCAGCGAGTAGGCCATCTTCAGGCGGCGCGGGTCGCCGTTGAACATGGGAGGTAGCCGTCGCCGGAGCCCGCGCCCGGCGAAGCGATGTTCCTCCTCAGGGCCGAAGGTGTCCAGCACCTCTTCTTGCTCATCCTCGGGGAGCAGGTCCAGCGTCAGCTCATCGTGGTTGCGCAGGAAGTTGGCGTACTGGGGTTCGGTGCCCAGGTCCTTGGGACGCGACTCGAGCGCTTCGATGAGGGGGCCGGCGTCGTGTCTGGCCATGGCCAGGAAGGCTTTCTGGTTGGTGTAGAAGTCGAACTGCATGGTCAGTTGATCGCCGTCTTCGCCGCCGAAGAACGTCTTCTGTTCCTCATGGGGCAGATTGACCTCGCCGAGCATGATGGCCGAACCATTGCCGGAGGAGCGGCGGGCCAGGAAGGCGCGCAGGGTGCGCAGATAGTCGTGGGGCTCTTCGAACTCGTGCTCGTCGCGGCCCTCAAGGGTGGTCTGGTTGATGGCGAAGGGCACTGCGTCCACACGGAAGCCGTCCACGCCCAGCTGCAGCCAGAAGCCCATCATCTTGGCGATCTCATCGCGCACCTGCGGGTTGGCGGTGTTGAGGTCGGGCTGGGTGTGCAGGAAGTGGTGCAGGTACCACTCCCCGGTCTTCTCATCATGAGTCCAGATGCCGTTCTCGGAGTCGGGGAACATGGTCTCGTCGGAGGTGTCCGGCGGGGTGTCGTGGCGCCACACGTAGTAATCGCGGTAGGGGTTGTCCGCCGAGGCCCGGGACTTGCGGAACCAGGGGTGCTGGTCGGAGGTGTGATTGATGACCAGGTCGATGATCACCCGCAGTCCGCGGTCGTGGGCGATGCGGACCAGCTCCACGAAGTCCCCGTGGTTGCCGTAGCGGTCGTCGACGCCGTACATGTCGGCGATGTCATAGCCGTTGTCGCGGCGCGGGGAGGGGTAGAACGGCATGAGCCACAGGCAGGTGACCCCTATTTCGGCGAGATAGTCGATGCGCTGGGTCAGCCCGTGGAGGTCGCCGATTCCGTCACCGTCGGAGTCCAGGAAAGTCTCGACGTCGATGCAGTAGACGATCGCGTTCTTGTACCAGAGGTCTGCTGTTTCGGTAATGCGCATGCGGTTCATGATCCTTCCGGCTCAGGCGCTCTTCAGTACTGGCAGGATGTGCTCGCCCGCGGTCTCCAGCCAGGGCTTCTGGTCCTGCCCCACGTGGTGGAGATAGATGTGGTCAAATCCAGCGTCCGCGGCCTCGGCGATCCACTCCGTGTGCTGCTGAGCCGAGGATGAGGTCCAGACTGCCTCCAGCACGGTCTCCATCGAGACGTCTTCCGCGGCGGCGTCGAAGTGAGCGGGGGTGGGCATGTCCTGGTCCAGCGGTGGACCGAAGATATTGGTGCGCCACTGGTCGTGGGCGATCTCCTGTGCCTGCTGCTGGGTCTCTGCCCAGCTGAGGTGAATCTGGAGCATGACCGCCCCCTGCCCGCCGGCCTCACGGTAGGCAGCAAGCACCTCGTGGTGGGCCCCACCGGGCTGATTCAGGGTGATGATTCCCTCGGCCCACTTCGCAGCGCGCTGGGCGGATTCTGGAGTGATGCAGGTGCCGTAGAGCGGAACCGGTTGTTCAGGGCGGTCGTAGAGGTAGGCGTCGTCCACCTCGACGAGACCCTGGTGGCCGCTAATCCACTCGCCGTTGTGGAGCCTGCGGATGATGTCCGCGGACTCCTCCAGACGACGTCGTCGATCCTCCTGCCCCACCCACTTCTCGCCGGTGATGTGTTCGTTCATCGCCTGTCCTGCTCCCAGTGCCACCCAGTAGCGTCCCGGGAAGAGCTCACCAAGGGTCGCAGTCGCCTGCGCCACCACGGCGGGGTGGTACCGCTGCCCCGGGGCGCATACGGAACCGATGGGAAAAGACGTGGAGGCCAGAGCCGCACCGAGCCAGGAGAAAGTGAAGCCGGAGTGTCCCTGACGCTCTGACCAGGGGAAGAAGTGGTCCGAGCTCATGGCGGCGTCGAACCCGGCTGATTCAGCCAGTTGGACGTCTCGCAGCAGCTGCGACGGGGCAATCTGCTCCTGCGAAGCGTGGAAGCCGATGACGGTCATGCGTTGTTCTCACCCATTCCCTAGCGTTCTGGTACTCCTCAGCGAGTGAGCCTATCGGGTCAACACCGGGGAGACCGTGGGTGTCCGCTGGATAGAGCCTGAACATCAGGAGGGCGCGCGCGGAAGGCGCTGACCGGGACTTTTCTAGTCGACCAGGACCTCGCTGAGCACGTCGAAGACCAGCGCACGGGCCGTCTCGGCACGCTGCCCGAGGTGCTCGCGGACCAGGCGGCAGATCGACTCGACCGCGAGCGTGTAGTGCAGCCGTGAGGTGTCCTCCAGCTCCTCTCGGAAGCTGCCCACCGGCGGCAGCACGCGGATGCTGAGGTCCGCGAGGCGCGCCAGCTGAGACTCTGTGTTGGAGGTCAGGACGACGACGACGCCGGGGGACTCCGCGGCAGCCCTGGCGGTCTGCAAGCTCAGCGAATTCATCCCGCTGGCAGAGATCACCACACACAGGTCCGTGGCCCGCAGCTGGCGGGCCGCGATCTGTTGGCTGAGAGTGTCGTGAATGTACTCGGCGGGCCTGCCTGCGGCGGTGAGCCGAGTGCTGAAGTCCAGGGCAGAGGGCACGGACTGCCCATTGGCCACCACCAGCAGCCGCTGCGCGGCAGTAAGGGCAGCGATCAGGCGACGTTCCTGGTCCGCGGTGACCCCATCCAGGGCACGGTCCATCCCGTGAAGTATGTGCCGGGCCTCCCCGGCCAACGACGAGCTCCGATCACGGCGCTGCTGCTCACCGGGCGTCGCGCTGAGCGCGGGCACCTCTCGTGCCAGCGCCACGCGGAACTGGGGATAGCCGGGGTACCCGAGGCGGCGACACATGCGAATGATGGTGGAACGGGCGACGCCGACCGCCTCGGACATCTGCTGAGCGGTGGAGTCGATGGCCGCCGCCGGGTCCTCAAGCACGTACCGGGCGGCCTTGGCTTCGCTGGGCAGCAGGGAAGGAAGGGCCGCAGTGATGCGGGTCAGCGCCGGAAGGTCCTCCGGGCTCGGGGGCGTGGTGCTCACGGCCCTCCCCTCTCGTGCGTCGTGGTCGATCAGCGGTACTCGGCAAGCAGCTCGTCGGCCTGGGCCTGGGCCTCCTGCAGAAGCTCCTGAGGCTCTCCCTGACCCCCCAGGGCGGCCTGCAGAGCGTTGTTCAGGGCTGCCACAACTTCCTGGCGACGATAGGGAGCGTACTCCTTGGAAGCCTGCTCCGCGGCGACCGGGAGGGCCTGTGCCGGGGCGAACTCCTCCAGGTAGCTGGCCAGCGGCTCGATCTCCCACGCCTCCTGCATGGGAGCGATGTAGCCGGACTCCACGGTCCAGTCCGCTTGGATCTCTGGGCTGGAGAGGAAGCGGGCCAGTTCGACGGCGGCCTCCTGCTCCTGCTCGGTGAGGCCGTTGAGGACGTAGAGGTTACCGCCTCCGGTGGGGGCACCTGCCTGCTCCTGGGCCGGAAGCGGTGCGACGCCGAAGGAGAAGTCCACCTGGTCCCGGATACTGGTCAGGCTGCCTGTGGTGTGCCAGAGGATGGCGGTGTCGCCGTTGGCGAAGTCCGTGGGGGCGGTCCCCCAGTCCACATTGCCCTCGGGGTGGACGCCGTCCTCCTGCAGCTGTACCCAGTTCTCCAAGGCGGCGACGGTTCCGGGGTCGTCAAAGTGGACCTGCGTACCGGACTCATCGTCGAGCATGACGCCGTTCTGGATGGCCATGGCCTCGAAGAGCCAGGAGCTGGCCGGAACCTGCACGCCCCAGCGGGCGTCGGTCTCCTCCTGTACCTGGGCACCCGCCTCCGCCATCTCCTCCCAGGTCTCCGGGGCAGACTCAGGGTCCAGCCCCGCCTCTTCGAAGAGGTCCTGGTTCCAGTACATGACAATGCTGGAGCGTTGGAAGGGCACCGAGGCTACGATGCCGTCGTCGAGCACGGAGTTGGCCATGAAGCCCTCATCGAAGCTTCCGAACCACTCCTCGTCGTCCACGATCTCCCCGATGGGGGTGATGATGTCCTGGCTGTGGAGTGAGCGGACATCCGTGCTCAGCAGCACCGCCAGCGCCGGAGTGTTTCCCGCCTGCGAGGCTGCCTGAACCGAGGCCAGGGTCTGCTCGTAGTCCCCGGTGTAGACCGGGGTGACCTCGATATCGTCGTGCTCCTCATTGAATTGGTCGATATACCCGTCCATGACGGCCTCCAGTGGCCCACCCACGGCGATCGGGTAGTAGAAGTCGATCTCCAGCACATCGGAGCTGCCCCCTTCGGCCTCGCCCGAGCAGGCGGACAGCAGAAGGCCCGCAGTGGTGAGTCCGGCAAGTGCGGAGAGACTGCGTGATGGACGGTGAGACGAGGTGCGGCGCTGCGGCATGGTGATCCCCTAGATCAGACGAGTGAGTGTCTTTCTGCTGACGACGACCTCAGCGTGGCAGGGCCAGAGGAACTGCCGGTGAATCGTGGATAAATTGTCCATAACTCAACGGTGAAATGGACCAAGCGTCCACACCGGATTCCAGCGGCGCCGTTGGACCACGGTTCTCCGGCGCCAGCAGCGCCCCGACATCTCCTGCACTGAGGGCTGCTGGCGCCGGAACTGATCAGCGATACTCCTCCAGGACGGCGTCGGCCTGCTCCTGGGCCTGCTGCAGAGTGCCCTCGGGGTCTGCCCCGTTGAGCACGGAGCCCACGGCGTTGGAGACAATGTCGATGATCTCCTGGCGGCGGAAGGTCCCCAGCTCCGGCTCGGCAACGGGCAGCTGCTCGCGGGCGACCATAGCCTCAGGGAACTCCTCGACATAGCTGGCCAGAGGCTCGGTCTCCCATGCCTCCTCCAAGGGAGCGACGTAGCCCGAGGCCACGGTCCACTCCGCCTGGATCTCCGGGCTGGAGAGGAAACGAGCCAGCTCGACGGCGGCCTCCTGCTCCTCCGCGGAGATGCCCTCCATGACGTAGAGATTGCCGCCGCCGGTGGGAGAGCCCGGCTGCTGCTGGGCAGGCAGAGGCGCCACCCCGAAGTCGAAGTCTGCGTTGTCACGGATGTTGGTCAGCTGCCCCGTGGTGGTCCAGATCATGCCGGTGCCGCCGCTGGCGAACTCGTTGGGAAGAGTCCCCCAGTCCACCAGGCCTTCAGGTTCCAGTCCCAGCTCCTGCAGCTGAAGCCAGTTCTCCATAGCGGTCACGGCTCCCGGCTCGTCGAGGTTGACGTCCGTGCCGGTCTCGGGATCCCAGAGGACCACTCCGTTCTGAATGGCCATGGCTTCGAAGAGCCAGCCGCCGCCGGTGCCGGTGGAAGGGATCTGCACGCCCCACTGAGCGCTGCTCTGGGCCTGAATCTGCTCGGCGTACTCCACCATCTCGTCCCAGGTCGCCGGCGGGTTCTCTGGGTCCAGGCCGGCCTCCTCGAACAGCTCCTTGTTCCAGTACATGACGATGGTCGAACGCTGGAAGGGGATGGCGCCGACGGTGCCATCGGGCAGCACCGAATTGGCCATGAACCCGTCGTAGAAGCTGCCGAACCACTCCTCATCATCGACGATCTCCCCGATGGGGGTGATGAGATTCTGATCATCCAGGGTCAGAAGGTCTGTGCTGAGCAGCACGGTCAGCGCCGGTGGATTTCCGGCCTGAGTCGCAGCCTGCACCGAGCTCAGCGTCTGATCATAGTCACCGGAGTAGACCGGAGTGACCCGGATGTCCTCGTGCTCTTCGTGGAACTGCTCGATGAATCCGTCGACGACGGACTCCAACGGCCCGCCCACGTTGATCGGATAGTAGAAGTCAATCTCAATGACGTCGTCGGCCTCGGCCTCTCCCCCGCAGGAGGTCAGCAGCAGGGCAGCAGCGGCGAGGCCGGCCGCGGTCTTGCCGCGTGCTCGGAAAGATGACGGACGGTCAGACATAGTAGTCCCCTTATCTTCAGTAAGTACTCTTCAGGCGTCGTCAGAGAGGGTGGGCAGATCCGCGCACATCATTTGATGCCCGAGCGCATGAAGCTCTGGACGAACTGTCGCTGCATCAGGATGAAGAAGAGCAGGATCGGCACGGTGATGATGAAGGTCCCCGCGGTCAGAGCGGCGTAGTCGATGCCAGATTCCGGAGCCAGGAACCGCACCACACCTACGGTGACCGGACGAGCGTCATTCGTCCGAGTCGCAATCAGCGGCCACAGGAAGTTGTTCCAGTGGAAGGACACCGAGACCATCGCGAAGGCCACCACGGTGGAGCGGCACAGGGGCAGATAGACGTGCCAGAGCACCCTCAGGCGCCCCATGCCCTCCATGACTGCGGCCTCCACAAGCTCTTTGGGCACGGTCTTGAAGGACTGGCGCAGCAGGAAGATCGCAAACGCGGAGGCGGCATAGGGAATGCCCACGCCCATCAGGGTGTCATCCAGCCCCAGGCGGGAAATCATGTAGAAGTTCTCCGAGAGCATGATCTCCGGGTAGATGACCAGCTGGGCCAGCACGATGAAGAACAGAACGTCCCGGCCCCGGAACTCGAACCGGGAGAAGGCGTAGGCCGCAAGCACGCCCAGCACGATCTGGGTGGTGGTCAGACCCACCACCAGCAGGAAAGAGTTGCGGAAGTACAGCTCGAAGGCCGCGGACCCCCAGACCCGCACGATGTTCTCCAGCGTCCAGCCGTCCAGGGGCGAAAGGTTGGTGGGCGAGTCCCGGAACGCCATGATGAGCACCAGGAGCAGCGGAAAGACCCAGATGAGGGCCATTCCCCAGGCCAGGGCCACCATGACTCGGTCCCCGATGCCGGAGCCCGCTGCGCCCATGAGGCCGCGGGCGCTGGAGGTGATCTTCTCCTGCCGGGTGTCAGGGGCGTCGTCGTCGGACTTCCGGGCCGCTTCAGCGGCGTGAGGTGCTGTCTGAGTCGGTGCTGTCTGAGTCATGGGTCCCTCAGCGGTAGTGGATTCTCTTGTCCAGCAGACGAATCTGCACGATGGCGACCAGCAGCAGAATCAGCACGAGCATCACCGTGATCGCGGCGGAGTACTCGGGCCGGAACTGGCCGAAGGCGGTCTGCCAGACGTAGTAGAGCATCAGGTTGGTGGAGTCGTGGGGGCCTCCCTGGGTCATCACAAAGATGAGGTCGACCTGTTTGAAGGAGTTCGCGGTCGCGACCACACCCACAAACAACGTGGTGGGCATCAGCAGGGGCCACGTGACCCTGCGGAAGAACGTCCAGGGCTTGGTTCCCTCTACGCGGGCGGCCTCGCGCAGCTGCGGATCCTGCGTCAGCAGGGCCGCGAGGTAGAAGATCACGAACAGTCCGGCCTGCTGCCAGACGGCAACAACCATCATGGCCGGCAGGGCGGTGGTGGAGATGCCCAACCAGTTCAGCTCCGGAAGCCCGAGGAATCCGGCGATCCCGTTGAGGACGCCGAAGTTGGGCTGGTAGAAGTACACCCAGATGGTGCCCGCCGCCACGATCGGCAGCACGGTCGGGGCCAGGAAAGCCACGCGGGCCAGAGCTTTGGCCCGCACAACTTTGGCGCCCAGCACGGCAAGGCCGAGGGAGACTCCGATAGTCGCGGGGACGGTGACGGCGGTGTAAACCAGCTGATTCTGGATGACCTGGTGGAACACGCTGTCGCTGAGCATCCGCTCATAGTTGGCGGTGGTGAACTCGCCCTGATTGGTCTGCAGACTGCGCCACGCAGAGAGGATGAACGGCAGCACCGTAAATCCGATGAGGATGACGAATGCCGGAGTCAGCGCCGCGTAGGAGAAGAGCGCGTCAGCACGACGACGTCTCTTCAGCGCCGCGGCAGCCCCGGCGGACTCCGACCCCCGGTCATGGGGGGTCGGAGTCTCAGCGCGGAGATCTGTTGCTGCCGTCACGGTCAGCGGTATTCCTCGAGGATGCTGTCAGCCTGCTGCTGGGCCTCCTGCAGCGTGGATTCGACGTCGGCCCCGCCCATCACGGCTTCGATGGCGTTGGCCATGACGTCGAAGACCTCCTGGCGGTTGTAGACGCCGAACTCGGGCTCGGCGACTTCCAGCTGGTCCCGGGCGGCGGCCACCGGCGGGAACTCCTCGGCGTAGCTGGCCAGCGGGTCGATCTCCCAGGCTTCTTCGAGAGCGGCGACGTAGCCGGACTCCACGCCCCAGTCAGACTGAATTTCAGGGCTGGAGAGGAACCGGACGAGCTCTACGGCGGCCTCCTGCTCCTCTTCGGAGATGCCGTCCATGATGTAGAGGTTGCCGCCGCCGGTGGGCGAGCCCGGCTGCTCCTGGGCCGGAAGCGGAGCCACTCCGAAGTCAAAGTCGGCGTTGCTGCTGATGTTGGTCAGCTGCCCGGTAGTGGTCCAGATGATGCCGGTGGTGCCGTTGGCGAACTCTGTGGGCAGAGTCCCCCAATCCACCGTGCCGGGAGACTCCAGTCCTTCTTCCTGAAGCTCCACCCAGTTCTGCAGGGCGGTCACCGTGGCGGGATCATCGAAGCGCACATCCGTGCCGGTCTCGGGATCCCACAGCATGGTGCCGTTCTGAATGGCCATGGCCTCCAGGATCCACACGCCCCATGCGGTGGAGGGCATTTGGACGCCCCACTGCGCTCCGCCCTCGTCGACCAGCTGGTGCCCGAACTCGACCATCTCATCCCAGGTCGCCGGCGGGGTCTCCGGATCCAGGCCCGCCTCTTCGAACAGCTCCTTGTTCCAGTACATCACGATGGTGGAGCGCTGGAAGGGGATGGAGGCTACGGTCCCGTCCGGCAGTGTGGAGTCACCCATGAACGCCTCGTAGAAGCTTCCGAACCACTCCTCGTCGTCGACGATCTCTTCGATAGGGGTGATCAGACCGAGGTGGTCCAGGCTCAGCAGGTTGTTGGAGCCCAGGACCGTGACAGCGGGAGTGTTGCCCGCCTGGTTTGCGGACTGGACGGCAGCCATTGTCTGCTCGTAGCTGCCCGAGTAGACCGGAGTGACACGGATGTTCTCGTGCTCCTCGTGGAACTGCTCGATGTACCCGTCAATCACGCTCTCCAGCGGGCCGCCAACCTCAATCGGATAGTAGAAGTCAATTTCGACGACGTCGGAGTCACCTCCGTTGTCACTGCCGCAGGCGCTCAGCAGCAGGCCCGCGGCGGTCAGTCCGGCGAGAGTCTTGAACGAACGGCGGTATGGCATGCGTATCCCCTTATGAGTGTGTTCTGCGAGTGTGTGGTGAAGAAGTGTCGTCAGGCTGGAGCGCTGGTGAGCGCCTCAGCAGAGTCGCGCTGCAGGCGGCGGCCCGTCTCCCGGCTGTACCAGTGCAGGTCCTCGGCGCGGGCACTGAGAGTGACCTGCTCATCCGTGGACACCGCTCGGGACGGTTCGGTGCGCACCAGCATCCGCTGGCTGCCGCCGGACCCGGTGCTCAGCGTGGTGCTGATGATCCGGTCCGCGCCGAGAAGTTCGTTGACCAGCACGGTGGCCTCCCCCACGGCGAGCCGACCGGCAGGCACGTGCTGAGCGCTCGGGTGAAGGTCCAGAGACTCCGGGCGGACGCCCAGAGCGGCGCCGCTGTCGCGGAGATCGGCTGGCAGCAGGTCAGCCAGCGAAGACCCCGGAGCGACCTCAACGATGTTCATGGGTGGAGAACCGATGAAACGGGCCACGGTGGTCGAGGCCGGGGTTCCGTAGAGATCCTCGGGGGCGGCGAGCTGTTCGACCCGGCCGGAGGCCATCATCATGACCCGGTCCGCCATGGTCATGGCCTCCACCTGGTCGTGGGTGACATAGATGATGGTCAGCCCCAGCTGCCGCTGAATGCGCTTGATCTCGACCCGCATCTCGGCGCGTAGCTTGGCGTCGAGGTTGGAGAGCGGCTCATCCATGAGGACCAGGCGCTGGCCGCTGACCAGGGCACGCCCCAGCGCCACGCGCTGACGCTGGCCCCCCGACAGCTCAGCGGGGCGACGGTCCAGGAGTTCATCCAGGCCCAGCAGCTCAGCGGTCTCAGCAAGACGTTCGGCTCGAAGCTGCTTCGGTTCCCCGCGGGACTTGAGGCCGAAGAGGATGTTCTCCCTGACGTTGAGATGCGGGAAGAGCGCGTAGTTCTGGAACACCATCGCCAGTTCGCGCTTCTCCGGGGACAGGCCTGTGACGTCTGCCCCGTCGATGAGGATCGATCCACCGGTTGCCAGCTCTAGCCCGGAGATGAGACGGAGCAGGGTGGACTTGCCGCAGCCGGAGGAACCGAGGATGGCGAGGAACTCTCCGCTGGCGACGTCGACGTCGATCCCCTTGAGGACTTCCACATCCTCGCCCTTTCGAGCCGGAAAGGACTTCCTGACCCCACGCAGCTGAACTGCCGCCACCTGACCTCCTTAAGGGCATAACCCTGCATCCCAGTGATCTGATCGATTCACTACAGGCTATCCATCGAAGGTGAATGAGAAGTAGCCAGAAGGTAGCGAGAAATCAGATGGGATATGAAAAGTCCCCGGGAAGACTCGCTTCCCGGGGACTTTTCATGAGCGCAGGTCCGCCCTAGTCTCAGCGCGCCACGGGGTGCTCTTCCCGCAGTGTTCTGCGGTGACGCACTGCTGCGATCAGGAGCAGCCCCATCACCAGCAGCACCAGTGCAGAACCGCCGATCCACGCGCCGGTCGCTCCGGTCACCGCCAGCCCGCCTGCAGACTGTTCAACCCCATCAGGCGCTGCCGCAGTGTCGCCGGGCGCCTCGGTCTCAGCGGAGCCGTCAGCCCCCTCCACGGTCAGCGTGACCGCTGTCCAGCCGATGAGCTGTCCGTCGGCGTCGTAGAGAGCCACGCGGTGGTCACCCGCCTCGGCTTCCTCAGGGATGCTGAAGGTGACGAGGGCTTCGGAGGACACCTCGGCGGTACCCAGGAGCAGGGGATCTGAGAAGAGCACTCCGCTCAGCTCGGCTCCGACGAACTCCGCGTCAACTTCCACGATGAGCTCACCTCCAGGTGTGAGGATGCTCGCCGGCAGTACTCGGATCAGGTCCTCGAATTCCGCCAGCAGATCCTCCGCTGATGGTCCGGGCGGTGCCGTCGGTGACGGCGACGCCGTCTGGCCGGGCGCAGTCGAGGCATCCCTGCCGGGCTGCGGAGTCTCCGTAGCAGACGGTTCCGGCGTCGGCGTGGGCTCGGCCGAGGGTTCTCCGCTCGGCGCGGAGGTATCCGTCGGCGACGGGACCTCCGAAGCGGACGGCTCACCCTCTCCCGGCGTGCCCGGATCAGTCGGAACAACGCTGGGGTCGGTCGGCTGAACGCTGGGCCTGCTCGGTTCGTTGCCTGGATCGCTGGGTTCCGCACCCGGATCGCTCGGCTCCACACTCGGATCGCCGGGCTCGGCACCGGGCTCACTCGGCTCCACCCCCGGATCGCTCGGGTCTGCGCCTGGATCGGTGGGCTCGGCACCAGGATCACTAGGCTCCGCACCCGGCTCACTCGGGTCTGCGCCCGGCTCAGTGGGTTCAGCCCCGGGCTCACTGGGCTCCACCCCCGGATCGCTCGGGTCTGCGCCTGGGGCGGTGGGCTCAACACCGGGCTCACTCGGGGCGGGGGTCTCCTCGTCCTCGGGTTCCTCCGGAACCGATTCCCCTGAGGCAGCCGTGAAGATGTTCACAGCGGAGGGACGGTTCTCATCGGAACGCCCCAAGTTCTCGGAGGTCGCGAGTGCGTACCACCCGTACTCGTGGTCCGCCGAGAGGTTCTCCCATGTCACGGAGCGGGATCTTCCGGATTCCAGGTCATCGGAGCTGAGCTCCTCGACTCCGGTGAGCACAGTGAGCCCCTCGGGAAGCACGGCCTTGTCCCACATGAGGTCAATCGACAGGACGGCCTCATTGTGCTCCGGACCGTAGTAGTCATCCCGCTCAGAGGGCTGGAAGAGGTGCGGCTCGAAGCTGTCATAGACCGGCGAGTAGGCGTTGATCGCTACTTCGCCGCCGTCGACGTCAATCTGCATGAGCCGGTTGAACAGAGCGGTACGCCCGCCCTCGTGCTCGTAGGACTGGAAGTCGGCCACCATCTCGACCACCCAGCGGTCATCCTGCGTGGCCTCTTCACGTTGACGGATGCCATGCAAGTGTCCGGACATCACCATCACGACATTGCTGTGAGGTTTGACCAGTCGCTCGTAGAAGATGTCGCCCTGGGCTGCCCAACGACCGTTGTCCGGGTTGGCCCGCTCATCCACCTCGGGACGAAGGTACTCGTGGGTGCCCATGATGACGTTGTGGTCGGGATGCGAGGCAATGACCTCCTCGGCCCACTGCAGCTCACGCTCGTGGGCGTAGTACGCCATCGACAGGAAGAGCATCTTCACGCCGTCGCGCTCGATGGTGCTGTAGCTGGAGCTGTTGCCCAGCGGTCCTGCCGCGCCGTACCAGTCGTAGTCGGAGTAGCGCTCCTCGGGGAAGTACTCCAGGTACAGGTCGTTGTTGTTGCCCCAGAAGTTGTCGTGGTTGCCGGGCAGCACCGCGTGCGGAAGCCCCGACTCCTCGAGCAGTTCCTGGATCACCGAGGCTTTTTCGAACTCGCGGACCGCACGATCCGGCAGCTGGTTTCCGCGCAGCGCATTCTCGATGATGTCACCGGTGTGCATCTGGAACGCGATATCCCGAGCCTCCATGTTGGCCACGAACCACGCATTCATAGCGGTGTAGACCCAGGGGTTCTGCTCCGCCGTGTACTGGGTGTCGGTGAGGTGTCCGACGCTGAAGTCGTACGTCCCTGGGGTTTGGAAGGCCAGGTTGTCCGCATGGTCCAGCCCCTCTCCCGTCCTGGGACCGTCCTGTACCAGGACATTGACGATGCCGTCCTGCACGTCCTGCGCGTCCACGGGAGCGATCAACGTGATCTCGGCACCATTCTCCGCTGCGCGCGCATCACGGAGTTCCCAGGCCGTTCCGTTCCAGACATACATCTGAAGTTCGTTGCGGTTCTCGCTGCTGCCGGTCCAGACCACTTCAGTCTGCTCCGACAGTCCCTCGAGGTCCAGCTCCATCCGCACGTACGGGAAGCCCCGCTGACTATCGCGGGCAGCCACCGTTTCGCCGTCCTGCTCGGTCTCCTCTGCGCCGACTCGGCTGTCCAGCGGCGCTGCGGCTGAGACCCCGGAGTAGTACGTCACGGAAGCCTGCTCCACCTGCCCGCCGCGTGCGGTGTGGAGACCGTCAGCGCCAGCCTGGACGGTGAGTTCCTGTCCCGGCTCCTCGGTCTCTGCGGGGACCGAGCTCAGCTGGGCCGGCTCAGGGGTGACGTACCGGTCGGTCTGCACCGGGTCCAGCGCGCCCTCCTCCGGGATCAGCGGATCACGGTACTCCAGTTGCACGAACTGGCCGGGATCCCGCTCGGCGGCAACATAATCCTCATAGTTGTCTCCCGTGTACTGGACACGGTGCCATGAGAAGCCGTGCTGGAAAGCCTTGTCCTGCGACTCCTTGGCCACTCGGTAGTCCAGGGAGAGCTCCCCAGTGCAGAGGCTCGGCGGAGCATTGGTCACCGCTCCGGAGTAGCTGTAGAAGACACCAACGCGGTCCACCACGGCCCGCTCGCCGTTGGTGATGAGTGCACCGTATCCCTCCGTGCCCAACGGGATGTTGGCCACGGCATCGTGCGCCATACCCTCAGCCGGCTCAGGGTTCGCGAGGGTGAAAACCTCACCCGGCTCCAGCGTGCTGTCGCGCTCGAACGTGTACTGCGCCTGAGGAATGCGGCGCCCGTCCGAGGAGCAGAAGTAAATCTCCCACTCTGACACGTCCACAGGATCCTCCCCGCGGTTGGCCAGTTCCAGGAAACCTTCCGATCCTTCGCCGCTGAGGTCGGCAGGGCCGCCCGCTGCAATCTCGACGATCTGCACGTCGCCCGGTTCCAGCACCTCAGGCTGGACAGAAACGACCTCGCCGCCATGCTCGCCAGGGGTCCGCGCGCCGCGCTGGAAGTCCTCACGGTTGTTTCCGGAGTCGGCAACCCGGTGCCAGGTCTCTCCCGCGGGGAAATCCAGGTCGTTAGGCAGCGCCTCGCCCTCCGTACAGGCAGAATCCACGCCGTTGAAGACTCCGACGCTGTCGATGATCGCACCGCCCTGATCAGTCAGGACGAAGCCGAATCCCCCGACCTGAGCCACGCTGGTGCCGTACCAGACGTCTGCTTCGCCGGAGAAGCCGTTGGTCCGCCCGATAACGAAGGACTCCCCGGGGGCCAGGGTTTGCTGGGGCAGGACGAGCTGCCGGGTCTGCTCGTGGACCCGTCCGGTGCCTGCGCAGCGGTAGACGTTCATTCCTCCGAGGGAGACCTCGGAGTCTCCGAGGTTGGTGAGTTCGACGAAGTTGTCGCCGTTGCCTGCCGGGCCCCCGTTGGCGAGTTCGGTGATCCGCACCGGCGACTCTACCCGCGGGCGCTCCCAGGCTTCACGGGTGTTGACCCGGCCTGGGGTGCGCGGAGCGAGGTGCCAGTCCTCCGCGGCGCTTCCGGTCAGCGCCACGCGCTGCCACGACTCGGCGTAGAGACCATTGATGGTCCCGGGCAGACTGCCGTAGTCCTGTGCGCAGTAGTTCTGGACACCGGCGGGGGCTGAACCGACCCTGTCGACAACGCGTGCGTTCTCGTCGAAGATGATGAGCCCGTACTGGTCAGCGAAGCTGGTGTCGAAGTAGAGATCGGCCACCGCCATGATGTCGGCTCCGGCCTGCTGGGCGCGGGCTACGGTGAGGATCTCGCCGGGCTCCAGGACCACTCCGTCGAGGTCCGCCTCGGAAAGCTGCGGTGCAGAGGCGCGGACACCGGTACCGATGCAGCGGTACACGCTCCATCCGCTGAGGTCC
This sequence comes from Nesterenkonia flava, assembly GCF_031432335.1. NCBI lineage: Bacteria > Bacillati > Actinomycetota > Actinomycetes > Micrococcales > Micrococcaceae > Nesterenkonia > Nesterenkonia flava. Next base: position 57,492 of record NZ_JAVKGT010000004.1, read on the forward strand.
TGGGGCTCGTCACCGTAGTTGGTGATCTCGAAGAAGATGTCCCCTGCGCCCTGGGGCCCGTTGTTGGTCATCTCCGAGACCAAGACGTTGGAACCGCCCTCGGTGGAGAGGAACTGCTCCTGCTGCTCCTCTCCAATCGGCTCGTTGGCCTCCAGCTGGCCGGGACCCCGGAGGGCCGCAACGAACGCTTCGGTGTTTTCGCCTTCGGCCGCGATGCGCTGATAGCTGTGCCCCGCGGAGACATCAAGGGTGTAGTGAGGCAGCGGCGCGCCGATCGCGCAGGCGCTGTGCTCGTTATCGGCCCAGGCGACGCCGTCCACGAGCTGGTCATCACCGTTGCGCAGCATCACGCCGGCATTGTTGCGGGACGTCACGAAGCCTTGGCTGGTCTCGACTACGTACGCTTCGCCGGGTTCGAGGTTCGCAGGGAGATCCCCGGAGAGCAGGTCCGCCGAGAAGCGCTGGCCCCATTCGTTGCACCGCCAGAGCTCCCACCCCTCGAGGTTGGCTGGCTCAGTGCCGTAGTTTCCGATCTCGACGAGGTGGTCGGCGTCGCCGTCAGCTCCTGCGTGCGCTACCTCGGAGATCAGGATCTCACCGCCCAGGGGCGCGGGTGAGGGCTCTTGGGCGTTGGGCTCCCCGGGGGTACGGGGGGCCTTCACAAAGTCAGCGAGGTTGTCGTCAGTGTCCGAGACGCGCTGCCAGCTTTCTCCACCCAGGGAGTCTGTGTCATTGGGCAGCGGCGTCCCCTCCACGCATGCGGCACCGGCGACGTTGGGGAACTTGGCACCGGCTCGATCCACGATCTCGCCGTCCGCGTCGCGGATGATGACGCCGTAGGACTCGTTGGCGAACGAGGTGCCGTAGCGATAGTCGACGATGTCGTTGCCGAGCTGCGACTGTGCATGCTGCCGGGCCAGGAGAATGTGCTCACCTGGCTCAAGGGTGCCTTCCAAGGTGGCCTGAGGATTCCCTCCGGCTTGGTTGCCGGCGCCGGTACAGCGATACACCGTCCAGCCGGTGACGTCCTGGGCGGCGTCGCCCCAGTTGGCGAGTTCGATGAAGTTGTCGTGATAGCCGCCCGGGCCGCCGTTGTTGAACTCGGAGACCACCACACGGGGTTCCCCCGCCTCGCCGGAAGACTCATCCTCATGCGCCGTGCTGCCCAGGTCCGCCGGGTCAGCGGGCCGGTCCCCGGGTGCCTCCTCGACGTCGTCGTCGGGCTGTGCGGCAGGGGTCTCGTCGACGTCGTCGGGACTCTCCTGCTCAGGAAGTTCGTGGGTGTCCTCTACCTCAGCAGAGGGTTCGGGTGATGGGGTCGCGGTCTCGACGGCCCACGCTGGTGGCAATGTGCTTCCCACCAGCGTGACCCCGAGCAGCGCAGACAGGCCCAACCGGGCGCTGTGCGGTATTCGTGGCACGAGTGATCCTTCCAGAGTGATTTCAGGCTCTGCGAGACAAGCACAGAAAAACTTCTGGATCGGCTCACCCTCGTGAACTCCCGGTGAACGAAGCAGTTCACCCTCTCGGGACTTTCCGCGTCTTCCCTGAGATGCATCGCTGCTGCATCGCTCCAGGTCAGAAACGCGCGGAACAGAAAAGTCCCCGGGAAGACTCGCTTCCCGGGGACTTTTCTAGGTCTGTCTCGTCAGAAGACCATTACTTCTTCAGGCCGTCGATCACGGCGTTGAAGGTCGGCGAGGGCCGCATGACGGCAGCAGTCTTGGCCTCATCGGGGCGGTAATAGCCGTCGATGTCCGCCTCGCTGCCCTGAACTGCCAGCAGTTCCTCGACAATCTTCTCCTCGTGGGAGGTCAGTGCCTCGGCAACGGGAGCGAAGGTGGAAGCCAGCTCGGTGTCCTCGGTCTGCTGGGCAAGTTCCTGCGCCCAGTACAGCGCCAGGTAGAAGTGCGAGCCCCGGTTATCGATGGTGCCCAGCTTGCGCCCCGGGGAGCGGTTCTCCATGAGGAACGTGGCGGTAGCACGGTCCAGCGCGCTGGCCAGGACCTTTGCCTTGGGCGCATCAGCCTGTTCAGCGTACTTCTGCAGGGAGGGCACCAGGGCGAAGAACTCACCCAGGGAGTCCCAGCGCAGATAGTTCTCGCTGACCAGCTGCTGTACGTGCTTAGGGGCGGATCCGCCGGCACCGGTCTCGAAGAGGCCGCCGCCCGCCATCAGCGGCACGATGGAGAGCATCTTGGCGGAGGTGCCCAGCTCCAGGATCGGGAAGAGGTCGGTGAGGTAGTCGCGCAGCACGTTACCGGTCACCGAGATGGTGTCCTCGCCGCGTCGGATGCGCTCGACCGAGTACTTGGTGGCCTCGACCGGGTTGAGGATCTCAATGGTCAGGCCCTCAGTGTTGTGGTCGGCCAGGTAGGTCTTGACCTTGGAGATGAGGTTCGCGTCATGGGCACGGTTCTCATCCAGCCAGAAGACTGCAGGCGCACCGGTCTCCCGGGCGCGGGTCACAGCCAGCTTGACCCAGTCCTGGATCGGGGCGTCCTTGGTCTGGCAGGCGCGCCAGATGTCGCCCGGCTCAACAGTGTGCTCAATGAGGACGTCACCGGCGGTGTTGATCACCTGCACGGTGCCGGCAGCGTCAATTTCGAAGGTCTTGTCGTGGGAGCCGTACTCCTCAGCCTTCTGCGCCATGAGTCCCACGTTGGGGACGGTGCCCATGGTGGTGGGGTCGAAGGCACCGTTGGCCTTGCAGTCGTCGATGACGGCCTGGTAGACGCCGGCGTAGCTGGAATCCGGAATCACGGCCAGGGTGTCATCGGTTTCACCGCTGGGGCCCCAGACTTTGCCGCCGTTGCGGATCATGGCGGGCATGGAGGCGTCCACGATGACGTCGGAGGGCACGTGAAGGTTGGTGATGCCCTTGGCGTCGTCGACCATGGACATGCGCGGGCCCTCTTCCAGAGCCTTCTTGTACTCAGCCTTGATGGCCTCGCCGGTCTCACCGAGCTTCTCAGCGCCGGTGAGGATGGAGGCCAGACCGTCGTTGGCAGAGAGGCCTGCCTCAGCCAGCTGGTCGCCGAACTTCTCGAACAGGGTGGGGAAGAAAGCCTTGACGATGTGACCGAAGATGATGGGGTCTGAGACCTTCATCATGGTGGCCTTCAGGTGTGCGGAGAACAGTACGTCGTTGTCCTTGGCGCGCTGGACCTGCTCGGCCAGGAAGCCGTCCAGGGCAGCGGCCCGCATCACGGTGCCGTCCACCACTTCACCGGCCTGGACCTTCAGCCCCTCCTTCAGGGCGGTGACCGTACCGTCAGCCGCCACGTGCTGGATGGTCAGGGTGTCCTCGGCCTCGAGGATCACCGACTGCTCGTTGGAGGCGAAGTCATCGGCACCCATGGTCGCGACCTCGGTCTTGGAGTCTGCACTCCACTCACCCATACGGTGGGGGTTGGCCCGGACGTAGGACTTGATGGACTCCGGCGCACGGCGGTCGGAGTTGCCCTCGCGCAGCACCGGGTTCACAGCGGAGCCCTTGACCTTGTCGTAGCGGGCGCGAATCTCGCGCTCCTCGTCAGTGGAGGGCGACTCGGGGTAGTCGGGCAGCGCGTAGCCCTTGGCCTGCAGCTCGGCCACGGCGGCCTTCAGCTGCGGCACGGAGGCGGAGATGTTAGGCAGCTTGATGATGTTGGCCTCGGGGGTCTTGGCCAGCTCACCCAGTTCGGCGAGGGCATCAGCCTCGCGCTGGTCCTCGGTGAGGTACTCCGGGAACTGGGAGATGATGCGCCCTGCCAGGGAGATGTCGCGAGTCTCCACCTCGACGCCGGCGGTGGAGGCGAAGGCTTCAACGATCGGCTTCAGCGAGAAGGTCGCCAGCATGGGTGCTTCATCGGTGTTGGTGTAGATGATTTTTGCCATTAGATTCAGGCATCTCCCTCGAGGTCGATGTGGTCGTTCAACAGAAGTTCTCTTGGTCCAAACCTATCAACGTTTGGTCCTGGGCCAGGAAGCGCTCCCCTGCCGGCATCAGAGTCCCAGCACCGCCCGGGCGATCATGAAGTAGACGATGAGTCCCGTGGCGTCCACGAACGTGGAGATGAAGGGGTTGGCGAAGACGGCGGGATCGGCACCCAGCTTCTTGCCCAGAATCGGCATCATGCCGCCCGCGGAGGCCGCGAGGGTACAGATGGCCACCAGCGTCAGCCCGATGACGGCTCCGGTGGGCCAGTCCCACCGCCACCCCACCAGCAGCAGACCCAGCACTCCGAGGGCAGAGCCTAGAGTGATGCCCACCCGCACCTCACGCCAGAGGACTTTGAAAACGTCTCGGGTCTGCACGTCGCCCAAGGCAAGAGCGCGGGTCACCGTGGTGGCGGCCTGGTTTCCGGTGTTACCGCCGGTACCAATCAGCAGCGGCACGAACAGCGCAAGCACCACCGCCTCCTCCAGGGTGGCCTCGAAGCTGTCGAGCACCTGTACGGTCAGGGTCGCGCCCAGCGCCAGGACCATGAGCCACACAATGCGGGAGCGCATAATCGTCAGCACCGGAGTGGAGAGGTAGGGGCGGTTCAGCGGCTCCGCGCCACCATGGCGGGCGGCGTCCTCGTTCTCAGCGCGCTCGATGATGTCCAGGGCGTCGTCGACCGTGAAGATGCCCACCACGCGATGCTCCTTGTCGGTGACCGGCATCGCCAGGTGCTTACGATCCGCGCACATACGGGCTGCATCTTCGGCGTCGTGGTCGGCGTCGACTGAGTCGGCTTCCATCATCAGCTCGGAGATCGCGGTGTGGCCTTCGGAGCTGACCAGATCGCGCAGAGACACCACGCCTTTGAGCAGACGCTGCCGGTCCACGACGGGCAGGGTGTAGATGGTCTCGGCGTCTACTCCGGCACGGCGGACCTTCTCCATGGCCTGCTCCACCGACCAGTGCTCGGGAATCGCCACAAACTCCGGGCTCATCTCGCGCCCGATGGTGCCCGAGGGGTAGCCCAGGACGATGTTGGTCAGCGACCGTTCGCGCGGATCCAGGTGGCGCAGCATCTTGCGCGCCACCGAGGCCGGCATCTCATCCATCAGACGGACTCGGTCATCCGGGTCCAGGGACTCGAAGAAGTGGGCGACGTCGGAGTCCTTCAGCCCCTCGATGATCTCGTGCTGCAGTGACTGGTCCAGCATGTCGAAGACTTCGACAGCGGTGTCCTTGGGCAGCAGCCTGAAGGCCACGGCACGGTCCTTGACCCCGAGGCGCTCGAGGAAGTCGACGATGTCGCCCGTATTGAGCTCATCAAGGGCCACGCGCAAGTCGCGAAGGCGCTCATTGCGGATCAGATCTGCCAGGTCGTCGAGCTGTTCGGTCATCGAACACCACCCCTAGGTATGGAAGGTCGAGGTCTGCGGCGGTCATGCGGTGCCCCATGCGGCACCGTGACCTGGACAGGCCTGCGCCGCGGGGCTAGGTACTCGAGCGACTCATACGGTTTAACCTACCCCAATTCTTCAGGTGTGGTGGCCCGCGCCGGCTGACCGGGAGCCGCGAGGTCAGGGACCCGGGCAGCTGCAGGTGTGCGGGCCACCTCGTGGAGAGCGTGGCGCGGTTTCCCGGCCACGAACCAGCTCAGTGGAAGAAGTGACGGGCTCCGGTGAGATACATGGTCAGGCCGGCCTCCGAGGCTGCCGCTACGACTTCCTCGTCCCGCTGGGATCCCCCGGGCTGGACGACTGCTCGCACGCCGGCGGCGATCAGGCTCTGCAGCCCGTCGGCGAAGGGGAAGAACGCGTCCGACGCCGCCACGGATCCTCGTGCGCGCTCCACACCGTCACCGGCCAGGGTGTTGGCTCGCTGCACAGCCAGCCGGCAGGAGTCCAGGCGGTTGACCTGCCCCATGCCGATGCCCACGGTGGCACCCTGGTGGGCCAGCAGGATGGCATTGGACTTCACTGAGCGGACTGCTCGCCAGGCGAACTCGAGATCAGCCAGGGTCTGCTCGTCCGCGGGAGTACCTGCGGCGAGCTTCCAGTGCGCGGGGCTGTCGCCCTCTGCGGAGATCGCATCGGAGGCCTGCAGCAGCATGCCGCCGGAGATCTGCTTGTACTCCACGGCGTCGCGGCTGTGGCCCTCAGCCAGCTGCAGCAGGCGGATGTTCTTCTTCTTGGTGAGGATCTCCAGGGCCTCCGGTGCAAAGCTGGGCGCCGCGATGACCTCGGTGAAGATCTCTGAGACGGTCTGTGCCATCTCGGCGGAGACCTCACGGTTGGTCGCGATGACGCCGCCGAAAGCCGACAGCGGATCGCAGGCGTGGGCGGCGCAATGGGCCTGCGCAATGGTCTCCCCCACGGCCACACCGCACGGGTTGGCGTGTTTGATGATCGCCACTGCGGGCTGGGCGAAGTCGTAGGCGGTGCGCACAGCGGCGTCAGCATCCACGTAGTTGTTGTAGCTCATCGCTTTGCCGTGCAGGACCTGAGCCTGGGCGATGCCGGGAGCCGCACCGTCCTCGGCGTACAGGGCCGCCGGCTGGTGGGAGTTCTCGCCGTAGCGCAGTGTGGAAACCCGCTCCAGGGCCAGTCCGGCATACGGCGGGAAGTGCAGCTTGGCCCGGCGTCCCGGGGCAGGCGCGGTGCTGGGCACATCAGTGGCGGAGTCGGCGTCGAACTCGGTGGAGGTCCAGCGGGCCACCGCGGTGTCGTAGGCGGCGGTGTGGGCGAAGGCCAGAGCAGCCAGGCGCTTGCGCTGGCTCAGGGTGAAGCCGCCCTCCTTGGCGGCAGCCACAGTCTCGCTGTAGCGCAGCGGGTCGACGACGACGGCGACCGAGGCATGGTTCTTCGCCGCGGCACGCACCATGGAAGGTCCGCCGATGTCGATCTTCTCGATGATCTCCTCCTCCGAGGCTCCGGAGGCGACCGTCTCGGCGAAGGGGTAGAGGTTCACGACCACCAGGTCGAAGGGCTGCACCTCGAGCTCCTCGAGCTGGGCGCGGTGGTCCTCACGGCGGCGATCAGCCAGAATGCCGGCATGCACGCGGGGGTGCAGAGTCTTCACGCGACCGTCGAGGCACTCGGGGAACCCGGTGATCTCCGAGACCTCGGTGACCGGCACACCGGCCGCTGCAATGCGTGAGGCGGTGGAGCCGGTGGAAACCAGTTCGACGCCGGCCTCGTGCAGTCCGCGGGCCAGATCCTCCAGCCCGGTCTTGTCATAGACGGAGACGAGAGCTCGTGTGATGGGCTGGGTGGACTCTGCGCTGGTCATACGCGCTCCTTCGTCATTCTCCGGTTCGGGCCACCGACCAGTCTACGGTGCTGCTCCAGGCGGTGGGGCGCAGTCTCAGGCGTCGAACTTATAGCCCAGGCCTCGTACGGTGACGAGCAGCTTGGGTTTGGCCGGGTCGTTTTCAATCTTGGTGCGCAGACGCTTGACGTGCACATCCAGGGTCTTGGTGTCTCCGACGTAGTCCGATCCCCACACCCGGTCGATGATCTGGCCGCGCGTGAGCACGCGCCCGGCGTTGCGCATGAGGATCTCCAGGAGCTCGAACTCCTTCAGGGGCAGGTTCACCTTGCGTCCGCCCACCTCCACAATGTGGCGCTCGATGTCCATACGAACCGGTCCGGCGTAGATGGTCGCCGCATCCTCGGACTCGGGTTCAATGTGCCGGCGCAGCACGGCGCGCACGCGGGCGAGCAGTTCTCGTGAGGAGTAGGGCTTGGTGACGTAGTCGTCGGCGCCGAGCTCCAGGCCCACCACCTTGTCGATCTCCGAGTCCTTGGCGGTGAGCATGATCACGGGCACATTGGAGCGGGCCCTGATCTGGCGGCACACCTCGGTGCCGGGCTGGCCTGGAAGCATGAGGTCCAGCAGCACCAGGTCTGCGCCTTCCTTGTCGAAGACCTCGAGAGCCTCGACGCCGTCCTCGGCGACGGTGACCTCGTACCCCTCCTTCTGCAGGGTGTACGAGAGCGCCTCGGAGAAGGAGGCCTCGTCTTCGACGATGAGAATCCTGGTCACGCGTTTCCTCCGATGTCATCAGTTCTTGTCAGGGTGCGGGTGAGACCCTCGGCAGAGGACAGGCCGGTGAGATCATCCAGGCCCTCCTCCAACTCCGGGAGACGGACGGTGAACGTCGAGCCCCGTCCGGGCTGGGACCACAGCGCCACCTCGCCGCCGTGGTTGGTGATGACGTGCTTGACGATGCTCAGCCCCAGACCGGTGCCCCCGGTCTGACGTGAGCGGGCGGCGTCGACTCGGTAGAAGCGCTCAAAGATGCGCTCCTGGTTCTCCGGGGCGATGCCGATGCCCTGGTCCGTGATGGTGACCTGGGCGATGCCGTCGCGGCTGGAGAGCCCGACCCCCACGCGGGTGTTCTCCGGGGAGTACCGGACGGCGTTGTCGATGAGGTTGCGGAACGCCATCGTGAGCTGGTCGTGGTCGCCGTGGACCCGCCGCGGCAGCCGTCCGCCGACTTTCAGGTCGATGTTCTTGGCCTCAGCGGGAAGCCTGGAGCGATCCACTGCCTCGGCGATCACATGGTTTAAGTCCACAGGGCGTCCTGCGTGCACCACGTTCTTGCCCTGCACGCGGGAGAGCTCGATGATGTCCTGAACCAGGGCGGCGAGCCGGTTGGACTCCTTGTGCAGACGCTGGGAGAAGCGGGAGACGGCCTCGGGGTCGTCGGCGGCGTCCTCGATCGTCTCGGCCAGCAGCGAGATCGCGCCCACCGGCGTTTTCAGCTCGTGAGAGACGTTGGCGACGAAGTCGTTGCGAACTGCCTCGGTCCGGGAGACCTCGGTGCGGTCATCGGCCAGCACCAGGATGTACTCGTCGCCCAGGGGCGCCACGCGCAGATGCACCACCATCGAGGTCTCCCCCTGCAGACCGCGGGGAAGCTCCAGCTGCTGGTCGATGATGACCCCGTCGGCCCGTACCTTCGCGGTGAGCTCAAGAATGGGCGAATGGACCACGGTGTGCCCCCGCACCAGTCCGAACGCATAGGCGGCTGGATTGGCTCTCACCACTCCGTCCACGGTGTCGACCACGATGTAGGCCAGACCCAGGGAGGCCAGGACCTCGGTCGCGCCTTCCGGCATGGTGGGTTCGTCCACGTCGATGCCCATCGCGCGCTGCTTTTCGCTGACACGAAAGGCGTGCATGCCGAGCACTCCGACGGCGAGGCCGACGACGCCGGCGAGGGCGGCAGTGAGCAAAGGGTCCACGACTGTCTAGCTTAGGGCGCCGTTCACCTTTCGGTTGCCAATTGGACGATATGACGTCGAGCGTTCAACTACAGTTCACCTTCCCGTTGCTTGTCCTATCAGCCGGCGTTCACCTGAAACAACAAGGATGGGAGGGCAAACTGTGCGTACCGGAAAGGACCCTCAACGTGCGCAAGCTCTTCCAAGAAGACCTTCACAACCTCGGTGATCAGCTGACCGAGATCGCTTCCCTGGTCGGGGAGGCGATGGACAAGGCCTATACCGCCTTCGAGACCGCGGATGTACAGCTGGCTGATGAGGTGATCGCCGCGGATGTGCGCATCGACAACCTGCAGCATGACCTCGACGAGAAGGCCATCGAGCTGCTGGCCCTCCAGGGTCCCGTGGCCGGTGACCTGCGACTGATCGTCGGCGCTCTGCGCATGTCCACCTCGCTCGAGCGCATGGGCGACCTGGCCCGGCACATCGCTCAGCTGGTGCGTCTGCGCTATCCCGATCACGTCGCGCCCGAGACCCTGAAGGACGTCTACGCGAAGCTGGCCGGAAACGGCCTGCAGATCGCCCGCAAGCTGGTGCAGCTGCTGGAGACTCGTGACCTGGAGCTGGTGCATGAGATTCACGCCCTGAACGAGCAGATCAACGCTCTGCACGCGGGAGTCTTCACCACCATCGCCGCCAACGAGTGGACGCAGTCGGCAGCCACCACCGCTGACTGCACACTGGCCAGCCGCTACTTCGAGCGCTTCGGCGACCACGGCGTCTCCGTGGCTAAGAAGGTGCACTACCTGGTGACCGGCGAGTGGGAAGTCGCTACCGACGCCTGAGCCTCCCCGGCGGAGACTCGTCGGTTCAGAAAGTGTGCCGAAACTGCAGCAACTCCGGGCCGCAGAGCCGGGAAGACGCGGTTTCGGCACACTTTTTGCGTGCGCGCTAGGCAGCACTGCAGGGAACTACGTGCTGCGAGACAGATGCTCCTTGATCCGTCGGATCATCGGTTGGAACTTCTGGTTCAGATCCACTCGGTTGGCCAGCACCACGCGCCATCCGGCTGACTCGAATGCCGCGTTTCTGCGCTGATCCCGGGCCTGCTGCTCGGCGTTGAAGTGCCCCTCGCCGTCGTACTGGATCACCAGTTTCGAACCCGGGTAGCCGGCGTCGCCCGTGGGAGAGAAGCGGTCGGCCGGGTTCAGCAGAATGTGCAGGTGGGGCTCGGGCAGGCCTGCATCGATCAACGCTAAACGCATCAGATTCTCCGGCGGCGAATCCGAGCCCACGCGCACCCTCTCCAGGGCCATGCGGGCCCGACCGATCCCTCTCCGGCCTCGCTGGGCGGTCACGTCAGCATGCAGGGCCGGCAGGGTGATGTGGGGCTCGGTCCGGTGCTCCCATTGCGGATAGGGCTCACGCACCAGCTGATCCCCCAGACACACCAGCTCCCTCAGGCTGAGGTAGCGCGCCGTGTCAACGAACAGCTGACCTGGGGTCGAGACCGGAATGCCGCGGATCCCGTGAAGGGCGGGCATGCTCTTGACCCGGTGCAGCCGCACCCTTGAGTCGGTGCCGAAGCAGTGATGGAGAGCGGTGAGATCGATCAGGGGCTGCGACAGCCGGTGTGGCAGCTGCAGGCCGTAGAGCCACGCGGCGGTGACATGACTGACCCACACTGCAGTACTTCTCCTACACAGGACCCGCAGAAGGTCCCAGTCAGGTGCCCCGATATTCGCATCAGCACCCAAAGAGAGGCTCATCACCGGGAGCGCGTCGCCCCGTCGCACTGTTCCCGGCTGAGCGGCGGGCACATGCTGGTAAGTGGCTCTGGCGAGACGTACGACGTCGGGCGCCTTCGGCCGCGCATCAGCCACACCGAGCGCCACAGCCTGGGCTCGGGTGAACAACCGACCCTGCAGCGCTTGGGGCAGCGGACGAAGACGGGGCATATCTCCACTTTGTCCGTCCGGGCATCCCGTGGCCTCTGACGGCTCACACTGGCCCACACTGCCGCGCGTCGTTCCTCGGAAACCACCCGCTGGGGAAAGGACCCGAACCGCCGCAGCGCCCCTCCCCGAAAAGAAGTGTGCCGAAACTGCAGCAACTCCGGGCAGCAGAGCCCAGTTGCCGCATTTTCGGCACACTATTCCTCAGCGCACGCCGCTGCTAGCAGTGCGTCAGGCCGCCTCTCGGGCGAGACGCTACTTCTTGCCCTGGTTGGCCACCGCCTCGATCGCGTCCTTGGCCGCCTCGGGGTCCAGGTAGGTGCCACCGGGGTTCAGGGGCTTGAAGTTTTCATCCAGTGTGTAGTGCAGCGGAATGCCGGTGGGGATGTTCAGCCCGGCGATGTCCTCATCCGAAATGCCGTCGAGGTGCTTCACCAGAGCGCGAAGCGAGTTACCGTGAGCGGCCAGCAGCACGGTCTTGCCGGAGGTCAGATCAGCCTGGACCTCGGACTCGAAGTAGGGCACAAAGCGCTCGACGACGTCCTTCAGGCACTCAGTCTGCGGCGCGGCATCGCCGAGGTCCGCATAGCGGGGATCGCCAGCCTGGGAGTACTCGTCGTCGGCGTCGATGGCCGGCGGCGGAGTGTCGTAGGACCGGCGCCAGGTCATGAACTGCTCGTCACCGTAGGTCTCGCGCACCTGGGTCTTGTCCTTACCCTGGAGTGCACCGTAGTGACGCTCGTTCAAGCGCCAGTCGCGCTTGACCGGGATCCACAGGCGGTCAGCGGCCTCCAGCGCCAGATGTGCGGTGGTGATGGCGCGCTGCAGCAGCGAGGTGTGGACGACGTCGGGCAGCAGGTTGTGCTCCTTGAGCAGCTCACCACCGCGAGCAGCCTCGGCACGCCCCTGCTCGGTCAGCTGGACGTCCACCCATCCGGTGAAGAGGTTCTTCTGGTTCCAGTCGCTCTGTCCGTGGCGGAGCAGAATCAGGTCATAGGCCATGGGAGGTCCCTTTCATCGTCAGGGGTATTCGGTCGGGCAAGTCAGGAGCTGGACAGCGTCTTCAGGAGGCTTGCGTCTTCAGGAGACTTCGGGGTCCACGTCGGTGAGGTAGACCAGGGCCATGCAGGCGGCGGCCACAGGGAACAGCAGGCCAAAGGGACCGGCTCCCAGGAATCCGAACAGCGCCAGCACGCAGGCACCACCGGTCATGCCCAGCCAGAAGCCCTTGGTGCGCTTGAAGGCGACGTCAAAGCGCTCAGCCCTCTTGGGCAGGCACTTGACCAGAGCAACCACCGCCAGGATCAGACACACCAGCGAGAAGGCGCTCATCAGGAGCCCCTCGGTGAGCCGGACCGCATTCCAGAGCGGACTTGAGGCAAGGGTCGTAATCACAGACGCTGTTCCCATGTGCACCACTTTACTGCCCGTGTCCCCCACCCCCGGTAGGCTGGTCGGGTGACTGAGCAGATAAGCCGAACCCCGGGAGTGTTCATCGCCCTTGAGGGCGGTGACGGGTCCGGAAAGACCACGCAGCTCGGCATACTCCACCAGTGGCTCAGCGAATCCGGGCGCACCGTGGTGCGCACTCGCGAACCCGGCGGCACCCAGATCGGCGAGCGCATCCGCAGCCTGCTGCTGGAGCACGACCAAGGAGAGGTCGACCCGCGCACCGAGGCGCTGCTCTTTGCGGCCTCGCGCGCCGCTCACGTCACCCAGACCATTCGCCCAGCCCTCCAGGCCGGCAGCGTCGTCCTCTGTGATCGATACATCGACTCCTCCGTGGCCTACCAGGGCGCCGGCCGCGGACTGGGCACCGAGGACATCGCCCAGCTGAACGACTGGGCCACCGAGGGCCTGCAACCGGACCTGACCGTGGTGCTGGATGTGGACCCCGAGCGGGCTCGGGCTCGGCGGGCCGGGCGCACCGGCGGCGAGGACCGCATCGAGTCCTCTGACGCCGACTTCCACGCCCGGCTGCGCGAGGCTTTCCTGGCGCGCGCAGCCGCCGAGCCACAGCGCTACCTGATCCTGGACGCCGAGGACTCGGTCGAGGCCATTCACTCCTTGATCCGCGAGCGCGTGGAGGCTCTGCTGTGACCGCCGTGAGCCAAGACGTCTTCTCCGAACTGGTGGGGCAGGATGCCCAGGTCCAGCAGCTGCGCACGGCGGCGTCGTCGTCGACCCCCACTCACGCCTGGCTGTTCACCGGTCCGCCGGGCTCCGGACGCTCCAATGCGGCCCGGGCCTTTGCCGCCGCGCTGAATTGTGAGCGCGCTCCCGAGGCGCCCGGCTGCGGCCAGTGCCGCTCGTGCTCCCTGGTGGCTGCCGGTTCCCACCCGGCGGTCTCGCTGGTCTCCACCGAGAACGTCAGCTACCGGATTGAGGATGTCCGCGAGCTCGTCACCACCGCCCAGGACCGCCCCCAGGGCGCCCGCTGGCGCGTGATCGTGATGGAGGACGCCGACCGCATGACCGAACGCGCCACGAATGTGCTCCTGAAGGCCATCGAAGAACCACCGCCGCAGACCATCTGGGTGCTCTGCGCGCCCTCCCCGGCAGATGTGCTGGTGACCATTCGCTCCAGGTGCCGGCACGTGAGCCTGCGCATTCCACCCGCCGACGCGGTGGCCCAGCTGCTGGTCGCCCGGGACGGGCTCAACGAGCAGCAGGCTGCCTTTGCCGCACGCGTCTCACAGAGCCACATTGGGGTGGCCCGCAGGCTGGCCCGGGATGAAGAAGCGCGACGACGCCGGGAGCAGGTGGTCTCCCTTCCCCTGAAGGTCCGCTCGGCCTCCGCCGCGGTGCTCGCGGCCGGTGAGCTGGTCGCCAATGCCCAGGCTGACGCCGAGGCGGAGTCCGAGGCTCGCCTGGCCCAGGAGCAGGCCGGGCTCCGCCGTTCCCTGGGGCTGGAGCCCGAGGAGAAGATCCCGCCGAAGCTGCGCGCTCAGTTCAAGCGGCTGGAGGAGGAGAGCGCCCGGCGGGCCAAACGTGCGGTGACCGATGCGCTCGATCGGACCCTGATCGACCTGACCGCAGTCTACCGGGACGTGCTCAGCCTGAAGCTGGAGGCCGGCGTCGAGCTGGTCAACGAACACCTGCGCCAGGAGCTGAGTGAGTATGCCGACCTGCTCAGCGCCGAGCAGGCCCTGGGCTGCTTGGATGCGCTGAGCACCGCGCGCGTGCGCATCGGACAGAACGTTCCGCCGCTGCTGGCGGTTGAGGCACTGATGATGACCCTGATCCCGAGGAGAAGCCGTGCTGCCTGATTCCACCCGTCCCGCCCTGGGGGCCGCCCTCGCCGCTGCGCTGCTGCTCAGCGCCTGCGGCACCGGAGAGGACACCGAGCCTCAGCCGGAGGGAACGCTCTCCCCAGAAACTGGTCACGGGACGGCTGAGCCGGAGGCTGGAGCGCAGGGGCACGACGACGTCGACGCACCCCCGGCAGATGAGCCTCCCTCTCCGGAGCTTCAGGAGTTCTATGACCAGCAGGTGGACTGGCAGGAATGCGACGACGCCGAGCACTGCGCCACTGTCCGGGTCCCGCTGGACTATGACGATCCCGAGGGTGGAGAGATCGAGATCGAGCTGGTCGCGGACTCCGTGGAACAGGATCAGCCGTACCTGCTGACCAACCCGGGTGGTCCGGGCGAGTCCGGCGTGGACATCGTGGCGGACTACGCCTCCGCAATGTTCACCGACGAGCTGCGCGAGAGCTACAACCTGGTGGGCTTTGATCCCCGAGGCGTCTACCGCTCCGAGGGTCTGACCTGTATGAGCGATGAGGAGATGGATCAGTACCGTCAGCAGGTCACGGAGGAGGACCTCGACGACGACGCCGCCTACGCCGAAGCCCAGGAACAGGCCCGCGAGCTCGGCGAGCAGTGTGCCCAGCGCAGCGGTGAGATCCTTGCCCACGTAGATACGTTCTCTGCCGCTCGTGACATGGACATCCTCCGCGCCGCCCTGGGCGAGCAGCAGCTGCACTACCTGGGCTTCTCCTACGGGACCAAGCTCGGGCTGGCCTACGCCCAGGAGCACCCCGAGCGGGTAGGCCGCTTTGTGCTGGACTCCATGGTGGATGTGACCGTACCGGCCCATGAGCTGTCCCTGGCACAGGCCGTGGGATTCGAGACGGCACTGGAGGGCTTCTCCGAGTGGTGCGTGGAGCAGGAAAGCTGCCCCGCAGCATCTCCTGATGAGGTTGTCAGCACCGTTCAGGGTCTTTTTGAGCAGATCAGCGAGGAACCGGTGACGGCCCCGGACGGCCGCACCATGAATGTCTCCACCCTGGTCAGCGGCTTCATCACGCCGATGTATGTCCCGGAGGGTTGGCCCATCCTGCTGCAGGCGCTCAACGCCGCTCTCGAAGAGCAGGACTACTACGCCTTCCAATTCCTGGCCGACCAGCAGGCCGGACGGGGCAGCGATGGCACTTACGACTGGATCAACACCTGGGCCTTCCGAGGGGTCATGTGCCTGGATTACCCCATGGCCGAGACGCAGGAGCAGATCGAGGCGGAGTACGAAGAGATGGTTGACGCCGCTCCCACCTTCGGTCCGTACCTGGGGCACAGCGGTGTGCTGTGCGCCGAGTGGCCCCACGAGCCGGTCAACGAACCGTGGGAGCCTGAGCTTGACGGGGTTGACGAGGTCCTGTTCATCGGCACCACGGGAGACCCGGCCACCCCCGTGCAGTGGGCTGAGCACATGCACGAACTGGTTCCCGAATCCTCCCTGCTGATCTTCGAGGGCGAGGGGCACATTGCCTACCGGCCCGGCCACGACTGCGTGGTAGAGCGCGTGGAGGACTACCTGCTTCACGGCGAGCTCTTCTCCGGCGCCCAGCAGTGCTCAGCGTCATGACGCGTAGCTCGAGACGCCGCGCTCGGGACTGAATTCGATCTAACCCGCAGATCAAACCTGTACTGTGACGTGAGCCACTGCTAGCCTGCCCTTACCGGGAGACAACGGGGTCTTCCGGTCACTCACCTTTGGGAGGTTCGCGTGGCCACAGACACGGCACACAATCCTTCGGCTTCGGCCAGCACACGATCACTTGGGGTCCTCGTGGGCTTCGACGGCTCTGACCATGCCCGGCGCGCCCTGCACTGGGCGGCGGTGGAGGCCCAGCGTCGAGGACTTCCACTGAGCATCATCACTGCATTCACCGTGCCACCAGCGGTCTCCGGCTGGGGAGATCCCGGCGCTGAGATCACCGGGGACACCCTGGCCCGCCGCGGAGCGGAGGATGTGCTTGAGCAGGCGCGGGACTATCTGGAGGGTTATTCCGGAGACGTGAGCTACCGGGTGGAGTACGGGGACGCCGCGGGGGTGCTGGTGGCCCACTCCTCCAACGCAGAGATGGCCGCGGTGGGCGCGCGAGGACGTGGCGGCTTTATCGGTCGGGTCCTCGGCTCGGTGTCCTCTGCCCTCCCCGCCCACGCCGAATGCCCCACGGTGGTGGTGGACCGTTCCTACCACCCCAAGGAGGGCACCGGCGCCGAGAGGTTCCAGGTCGAGGACGACCGTCCGGTCGTGGTGGGAATCGACGGATCCACCGGCTCCCGCGTTGCGGCGCTGAAGGCGGCCGAGGCCGCGGTCTCGCGTGGTGTGGCGCTGCGGGTCGTGATGGCCGTTCCGCCGCTGGATGCGGCGCTGCTGTGGTACCCGGAGCTGGGACCCCGGGATGACTGGGAGGTGACCGTACGGCGTCGTCGGGAGCTGGAGGACCGGCTGGAGGTCCAGGTGCGGTGGCTTTCGCGGCACTTTGACCATCTGGTCATCACCGCCAGCGTGACGGACGGGCTGCCCATCGAGGTGCTGCGCGAAGAGACCAAAGGTGCTCAGCTGACCGTGGTCGGCACACGCGGACGCGGCGCCATTGCGGCCACGCTGCTGGGGTCGACCTCATCAGGTGTTCTGCTGCACGCCTCAGGCCCGGTCATGGTGGTCCCCTCATCGGAGGATCCGCGGCTGGAAAGCGACGGAGCGGCGCGCGAGGCCGGACGTAGCGCACCCGTTCCGGTGGAGCCGGCCTCCGCGGAGAGCCAGAACAGCTGACCGCGCGGGCAGTGACCGCGGTGCGGATGGGACGCGCCGCGGTCAACTAGCGCGGGAGCCGGGCGGAGCGGTAAAGTAGCTGATTGCGCCGAGAGGATGCTTCCGCACGGCGCAGGCCACCTTAGCTCAGTCGGTAGAGCAATTCACTCGTAATGAATAGGTCGCCGGTTCGATTCCGGCAGGTGGCTCCGTTATCTACTCCCCTGCCAGGGCCGCTTCCGCGTCCTGCAGGCAGCTCATTACCTGATCCGCGCGTCGCCGCACTGCTTCCACCGTGCCGTGCTGCAGGCGAGCCATGGCTGCCGCCTCGGCGGTGGTGGCCAGGTGGTTGGCCGCACGGGACAGGCAGGAGTGAAGCCGGTTCGCGGCACCGCCGGGAACCTGCATTCCCTCGGCCGGGTACACCTCATGCGCCGTGCGGCAGAGGTCATAAACCGTGGGCAGCTGTTCGGCGAGCTCATCTCCGATGAGCACCAGCTGATTGTGCAGCTGGTCATCCTCCACACCCTCAAGAATCTGATGGTAGCGGTCCAGCCCTCGCACATAGCGGTCATGGGCCTGCCGCCAGAGTCCGGTGCCAAGCTCCTTCTCCATCCGGCGGGCACGACGACGGCGTGTGAACAGCTTCATGATCACCAGAGTTTACAGCCGCAGCAGGACTTTGCCGGTGTGTTCTCCGGAGTCGAAGTACTCCTGGGCCGCGCGCGCCTCATCAAAGCCGAAGACCTTGTTCGTCTGAATGCTGATCTGGCCGTTCTCGATCAGCGGCCAGATCTCCTCCCCCACGCCGCGCACAATCTCAGCTTTGGCGTCGGCACCGCGGGACCGCAGGGTAGTGGCAATGATCCGCAGGCGCTTGGCCAGCATCAGCCCCAGATCGGCCTCAGCCTTGCGGCCACCCATCAGGCCAATGATCACCAGGCGCCCATCCGGTGCCAGGGACTTCAGGTTGGCCTGAAGATACTTGGCTCCGACGACGTCGAAGATGACATCGACTCCGCGGCCATCGGTGAGCTCTTTGACCCGTGAGACGAGGTCTTCCTCGCGGTAGTTGATGGCGTGCGCGGCTCCGAGCTGCTCGGCAAGCTGGGCCTTCTCGGCGTTGCCTACTGTCGTGAGAGCCGTTGCGCCTAGTGCCGAGAGGTACTGCAGCGCAAAAGTGCCGATGCCTCCGGTGCCGCCGTGAACAAGCACCGTCTCCCTTGGCGCCACCTTGGCCTCACCGCGCAGATTGGAGTGCACGGTGGCTGCGACTTCGATGAGGCCTGCGGCGTCCACCAGGTCCACTCCCGCAGGAACCGGAAGTACGTGCCGGGCGTCGACGGAGACTTTCTCGGCGTAGGCGCCTCCTGCCAGCAGAGCCACCACCTGCTTGCCCTTCAGCTCCTGCACCCAGGCGTCGCTGCCCTCTCCCACGGCGGCCACCACTCCGGAGACTTCCAGTCCGGGGATGTTCGTGACGCCTTTCGGCGGCGGATAGACGCCGATGCGCTGCATGACATCAGCTCGGTTGAGGCCCACGCCGGCCACCTCGATCAGCACTTCGCCCGCGCCGGGCACGGGGTCCGGCACTTCGGTGAGGTCCAGCACTTCGGGACCTCCTGCCCCGTTGTAGAGGTAGGCGCGCATCGGTTCACTCTCCTGGGCTCGGGGACGTCTATGAAGTTGATACCATGTCAGGGCGCTTCATGCGCTGGTGCGGTGACCGAGCGGCCGAAGGTGACGGTCTTGAAAACCGTTGTAGGCAACCCCTACCGTGGGTTCGAATCCCACCCGCACCGCCGTTGGGCCCCGCTGGGTGATGACTAATTATGGTACGCCCGGCTCTGAAGCGGGGGTATTAAGCGATGAGGCAACTTTATCCGTCCCTCCTGCCAGATGCACCGTGCATGGCACCTCCCCCCTGAGGTCCTCAGAGCGACGACAGCAGATGGGCGTTCCGAACGAAAGTTAAGGGGACGGGAGTCAGGATAAGGACTAGGAGCACACGCAGGTCCACCGCATCGAGCCGCAGCCTTGCCGTGGGGCCGGCCCATATTCGGAACGCTGGACTACAAAGGAGCCAGATCGCTCCAAGAACCAGCAATACGACCCAAATGTTGCTTTGAACCGCAGCAAAGACGTTGCCGCTAGACAATGCTTGGACCGCACGACTCCCACCGCATCCAGGACATAGGACCCCGTAGCTCTCGTAAATCCCGCACGGGGGAATGAGACTAAGCATGTCCGAGCGGGAAAACAGGTAGAGACCGCCGATTCCCATACCGAGGACTCCGGCTCTCCACGAGATACTCCAGCTCAACCTGATGCCCGCACCTGAGCTCAAGACTTCTCACCCCATAATCTCGGCCTGCGGGTCGAGCCTACGAATCTCGTCCTCGATGGCAGCGAATACTTTGAGGCCGACGGGAGCCGCCGTATTCACCATCCCAGCGTGTCTTTCGGTAGTGGGATACCCCTGGCCCACCACAAAGCCGTCATTGATCTGAAGGTCCAGCCGGATCTGACCATTACTCAAGAGGCGCGATCCAATAGTGATTACCACTCCGAGCCGACTTCGACTGGTGATTCGCGCTCGCGACACTCGCCCCACCGCACGTTGGATTGCCACCAATACAGTGTCAACGTCGGCGTGCGTCACGAACTCGAGGTGTTTCGCAGCGTACTCGCTGTTGCGTCTCGCCACAGTCAAAACAGCCCAGAGCCACACGACCAAGAGAACAACCACGAAAACACACAGGCAGAGGAGAAAAGACTCAGGTTCCACGCGTACCTTGACTTTCTGTCTTGAGAGATATCAGACGGGCGATCCGCTTATATGGCGACCACAGACAGTTCTGCGACCGGCGCTCTGAACCTAAGCCGCCGCCTGACATTCCGGTAACTGGAACGTGCGGAGAAACTCTCGGAACGTGCCCCCGAACGCTCGTCGGTGCCACGTAGGAGCCAAGACGCAGCCTTCAGCGAAGGCTGCACCCACACAGAAAAAACCTGAGGAGCGCCTTTTCAACGGAGTTCTCGAGTGATTTCCTACCTCCGGACGGAACTCCGACCTAGCGTTTCGAGTCCCGGAAACGCACACGGAATATCCACAGGAAAAGAGTCTCCAAAAGCGGCGCATACGCACTGCTCTCGAGCAACCTCCACACCAGGCGAGCTATTGCTCCAGATTCTCCAGCTGAGCGGTGATGACCTGATCCATCTCGTCTTCGCTGATGCCTATGCCCACGACGTGCAGCGTGGTGTGGCCGAATTCGAAGTAGGCGGCATAGGACGTAAGCTCCTCACCGTTCTCCCTCTCCCCTCGGGCATAGAATCCCTGCCCGCCGTAGGGAGCGTACTCCTCCACGAGTGTGGTGCCGCGTTCGTGCTCGAACTGGCCCGCGCAGCCCTCGAGGAAGTCCTTCCAGAGCTGCTGGGTGTCATGGGCGGCCACTTCTTCGGAATAGGACTGCAGCAGTACCGCTGCACCTGCCGGCGAATCGCTGCCAGTGCGCAGTTCAGGTTTCGTCGCGAAGAACAGGGCGGCGGCATCGGCGGCCGGCCCTTCGAACATGGTCTCAAGGTCCTCTTCCCAGTGCGGTCGGCACTGTGCGGGGATCTCGTCCTGCCTCGAGGTCGCGGCGGGGGCGATGGCGCCCATGAGCACGAAGTGCCAGGTGGGATACTCCGCCTCCCATATCTCCTCGCCGCTTTCCCGGTAGACGCGCTCGGAAATCGGCAGAGGGAAATGGGTTTCGTCGAGAACGGCCCCGGTGAGCTCCTCCTGACTGAGCGGACCGTCGGGCAGATGGCGGTCAGCGTCCGCCTCGTCGTCGTCCTCATCCTGGGTCTCCGGGCCAGCGTGCAGCAGATCAAGCTGCTCGCTGAGAACCGTCACCACGGTCTCCTCATCGAAGCTGTTGGCGGTCACGCTGATGACATGGCGGCCCTGGGCCGAGGAAAGAACATATCCGGTGTCGCGATGGTTTTCCTCATCCTCGTCCCACTCCCAGTGGACGATGAACCCTCGGAACTCGCCCAGGTCGGCAGCTTCCAGGGTGATTTGCTGATTGCGCTCATCCAGCTCTCCCGCCTCGATGGTCTCGCCGTCGCAGCGCTCATGGAGCTCATCCCAGCTCGCATCCACCGAGGTCTCGACCTGGTAGGAGGCGACCCGCACCCGCAGCGTCGGAGAGGGATCCTCCGGGTCGCTCGGTGGTTGAAGTCCAGCCCAGCGTTCGCCAGAGGCGACGGGCTGGTTCTCGCCGTCAATCCCGCCCATGCTGTCGAGCGCCTCGACGCATTCGCCGCCGCCGAAGTACTCGGCCATCCCGAGCCACTGATCATCGCCGTCGGGATCCCAGGGGCTCTCGCCGAAATGCTCCTCATAGACCTCAACCTCGCCGGGGAAGTCCGCCAGAGGAAGCAGCACCTGGTTGATCTGTTCCTGGGTCATGGGCTCATCCACCGGATCGGGGTCGCCTGAGCCACAAGCGGTGAGGATCAGCGCTGCTGCGCTGAGGATTGGGAGAGTGAGAGTCTGCGCCCGAGTCATGTGTCCGCTTCCGGCTCTTCCAGGGTCAGGTTCTACAGACCGAGACTACCGGAGCCGGCTTCTGCGCCAAGCAACAGGGCCATGGTGATCAGAGAGCGACCCTGCCGCGCTCAGTGACCCTGTTCCTCAGTCCCAGTCATGCGGAACTGCGCGGCGCGACGACGGCAGGGCAAAGTCCTCCCGCCAGCGCCGCAGCTTCTCCGGGACCTCGAAGTTCTCCGGCGCCGGATCCCCGATCTCGGCAGCCAGGTTCAGGATCTCTTCCATAGGCACGGGTCCCTGCGGGCCGATAAGCCGCCCCGCCACGTAGGCTCGGACGGCGATCTCCCCGCCCACCACCACCCGATGCTCGATGTAGAAGCACCGGTCATCCACCCCGATGATCCGGGTCGCCAGCCGGAACCGCTGCCACAGATTCACGGAACGGCGAAAGGTGACCTGCTCAGCCTGCACCACGGCATACCAGCCCCGGCGGCGGCATGCGTCCCAGAACCCAGAGCGCACCATGAGGTCGTAACGGCCCAGATCAAAGAGCGAGAAGTACTGTCCGTTGTTGATGTGCCGCAGCAGATCGACGTCGGTCAGCATCGCCCGCAGGGTAATCTCGGTGGGCTCCCAGAGGGAGGCGGGCGGACGGCGTCGTGCCTTGATCAGGATCAGCAGTGTCCTCAGGATCAGGTGCATGTCCACATGCTACTGCCGCGTCACCAGTGGGTCTCCCCCGCGTCCCACAGCATGACTCACACGTCCAGGAGGACCACCCTGTACTGTGTGCGACATGACGGCAGCCGAGGTGGTTCTGAGCGCACGTGCAGCGCTGGTGGTCGTGGACGTGCAACAGGCATTCCATGACGCGGAGTACTGGGGAGGGCGCAACAACTCCGCATGCGAAGAGAACATTGGGACTCTGATCGAGCACTGGAGGAACACGAATCGTCCCGTGGTGTTCGTTCGCCACGACTCCGCAGATCCGGACTCACCCCTTCACCCGGACCGGCCGGGCAACCAGTTCCAGAACGTCGTCACCGGAACTCCTGATCTGCTGGTGATCAAGGCCGTGAATTCCTGCTTCCACGGCACACCCAACCTTCATACGTGGCTGCAGCAGGAAGGTATCGAGGAGCTGGTGATCTGCGGAATCACCACCAATCACTGCTGTGAGACCACGGCCCGCGTGGGAGGCAACTTGGGGTATCGCGTCTTCTTCGCCCTGGACGCGACCCATACGTTCGATCGCACCTCGCCCGATGGTGAGCTCATTACCGCCGACGCCCTCGCCAAGATCACCGCCACCAATCTGCACGGCGAGTTCGCCACCGTCACCAGCACCCACGCAGTGGTGAACGCTGCGCAGTGAACTCTCGGCGGCGGGAGCTGGACTGGCGTCCGCTACCGCGGAGACTCTGCCTCCAGCAGACCGGCCACCTCACTGAGGGATGTCACGACGACGTCGGCGCCGGCCTCCTTCAGCCCATCAGCGCTGACGGTCGCCGCCAGGCCGATCACCCAGCCTCCTGCTGCTTTTCCGGCACGGACGCCCGACGGGGAATCCTCAAGGACCAGCGGCCTAGAGCTGGGCGGTTCGAAGGACGATGCTGCAGCGAGATAGACCGCCGGGGAGGGTTTCTCCGGACCCGTTTCTGCCGCACTGAAGATACGCCCCTGAAACGGCGCCAGCAGTCCGGTCTTATCCAATTGAAGTTCGATCTTCGCCCGGTCAGAGTTCGAGGCGCACGCAATCCGACCTTCGAATGCCTCCTCCGCCGCGGCTACCAGTCCCGCCGCTCCCGGGACCGGCCGCAGTCCAGCGCGCAGTGCGTCATCCCGATGCTGGACGAACTCCACGACCCACACATCGCCCACCGGCCTGCCGAGGTGCTGCTCAATCCGTTCACGCACTCCCTCCAACGACGCACCCACGAAGGTCTGCACGCACTCACTCACCGTCATCTCCCAGCCCAGCGCTGCCACGTCATCGCGCAACACTTGGTTGACGATCGGCTCGGAGTCCACCAGGACGCCATCACAGTCGAAGACCATGGCGTCGAACTGATCACGCCACACCGTTAAACCTCTTTCAGGTGCGCCTGCGCGAAACTCCGCACGCTGTCCGGAGTGAGCAGCCCGTCCAGAACCTCCGCCTGGCTGAACCACCGGGCGTCATCGACCTCGGTCTCCAAGACGGTCAGGGACGTGCCCTCATCGGCTACCAAGAAGTACATCAGGTCCATGTGAATGTGCTCGACGTCTTTGTGTGACTCCGGAATCAGCTGCGCGGCCATGGCAAACGGCGTCGGCAGCTGGGTCTCGGTAGTGTCGTTGACCCCCAGATCCAGCAGGTGCTCCCCGGCATGGTGTGCGGTGAGCCCAGTTTCTTCCTTCACCTCACGCAGCACGGTGTCGTTGGGGAACTCATCCGGATCCACGTGTCCTCCGGGCGGAAGCCAGCGCTGGAGCCCGCGGTGGAAGATCATCAGCATCCTGGTGCGGTCTTCATTGACCACGTACCCGGTGGCCGTGAACTGCTTCTTCATTCCCGCCGCGTACTCCGTCAGCACCGTTTCTCCTGCCCTTCGTCGCATTCAGTCCGTGTAGCGTAGCTGGCGATGAATATTGCTCAGCTCTATGACACGTACCTCCCCCAGGCCGAGGCGCTGATCGACTCATTGGGCGTCCGTGAGGAACTCGTGCAGAACGACACGCTGTGCCTGCAGGTCCCCAGCAACGAACGCTACGACCAGGTCAAGGCGGAACTCACGGCCGTGGGGACGCTCATCTCCGAGAGCGAGATCAACGGTCGCCTCATCGCGGTGTTCGAACTGCACACTCCCCTGTCAGGACCGGGTTGGAGCGTCAGCTTCGTGGAACTGCCCCAGCCCAAGAGCGGCGCTGCGAAGGAGGGGGTGCGGCACCTGCAGTTCGTCACGCGCACCAGCAGCGACAGCTTCCGGGCTAAGTTCCCGCACCTCACCTTCGACGAGCGCGGCAATGCTCGTAACCGCCTTCTAGAGGTCGTGCGGGACGGCGTCGCGGTACGCTTCCACGACAAGTCCATGGGCGCCGTCGTCGCCCTGGAGCAGGCAGAGTAAACCTGAGCCTCAGGAGGCGTGCCACCTGAACCAGCGGCGTAGCACCTGCTGGGTCTCCGGTGTTGCGCGGGATGAGTCCACCTCACGGGCCTGAATCCAGCGCGACGACGTGTGCTCCTCCGAGAGCTTCACGGCGCGTCCCGCAAGCGGTACCGACACCGTGAACTGTCGGGTCATGCGGCCAGACCGCGACCGGTAGTCAAACTCCGCGAGGAAACCGCGATCAATGGTCGCAGGGGCGAAGCCGACCTCTTCCTCCAGCTCGCGCTCAAGAGCCTGCTGCAGAGACTCGCCCGCGTCCACACCGCCGGAGGGCACCTCCTCCAGTCCGGGGAGGAAATCATCCTCGAGGCTGCGGGTCACCAGCAGCACTTGGTCGTCATCGTGGATCACCGCACCGACCACGAACTTCTGGATGCCTTGGGCTTCTGCTGCTGCGCGTAGGTCCTCAGTCAGCACCGGGCGCCTCCGCAGCTGCGGTGAACGCGGCCAGTCCTTCGATCTCCACCAGCTGGTGGTCATAGCCCAGGGCTGCCACGCCCAGCAGCGTACTCGGCGGACGATGCGGAGCCAGAGCATCACGGATCACTTCCCACGCAGCGACCAGGTCCTCTTGGCGGGTGGATGCCACGTAGACAGTGGTCTTGATGAGGTGCTCGAGGCTCGCACCAGCGGCTTCCAGGGACTGCTGCAGGTTCTGCACGCAGACCTGCGCCTGACCGCGCACATTCTCGGGGAAAAGTGGCACGCCGTTCGCATCGAGGGGGCAGGCGCCGGCGACCTGCACCAGGGAAGCGCCCGGCGGCACGATCGCCGCATAGGCGTACTCGGCAACGTCAGACAGGGGCGGTGCATCTCCTACGGCGGTGTCAGCAGCTTCAAGAAAGGTGACCATCTCTTCACCCTAGATGGTTCGTCCGGCGAGATTCCGCTGTCCACCCTCCACTCAATCGCTCCGTAGCTCGGTAGAAGCCCTGGGGAGGAATTGTTAGGGTGGCGCTATGCAGGAGCCCGATCACGGGCCACAGGCCCACACGCCACCGTCGCTCTCCAGAGGATTCCCGGAGGAGCCCGGAAAGCCTGCGCTGGGAGCGCCGCATGACGGTTACTCGGCCGTGGTGCTGGCCATCGTTCTAGGGTTCGTTTACTTCGGCTTCGGCACCAGCCGTCTTCTCATGAACTCTCAGGAGAATTTCGGCTGGCTGGCGCTATTAATGCTGGCAGTGTGCGTACTGGTGTGCGTGCCCGCCTGGAAATACTTCGCCCGGGCCCACGGGATCAAAGAGCGCGGTGCCCCACCGCTGCTGCCAATGCTCGCGTTCTACTTTGCGCTGATGGGTCTGACGCTGTTCGTCCTGCCAGTGCTGGTCTCAGCGTTTGAGAACTGGTGGAGCTTTGCCTTCGCCTGTCTCATTCTGGCGACGCTGAACGTGGCGCCGGTCCGCATAAGTCTTCTCAGGAGCCCCGATGAGGCGCCTGAATCGCGGATCAGCTCTGGTTCTTGAAGACCACGAGGAAACGATGGGCTTCTTCAGTGGTCAGCGGGGAATGATCCGAGAGCAGCTGAGCGGCTTCATCCACGTGGTCATCACGCAGCAGCGCGTAGAGCTGATCGTGGACCCAGGGCTCAAGATCCTCATGAGAGAGCGTGATCTTCTCTTCCCCGCGCTGAACCTCCAGGTGGAACCCGGCGAGCTCCTCGGCCTGCTCGGCGGCCCATTCCTCAGGAATGGTCAGTTCCTGGTCCGGGTCGAAGCCAGATTCACGCAGCAGCTCGCGAGCCCGCTCATCGACCTCGTCATCGTCTGCCGCGGCGGGGCGCTCCCCGCCGGGGATATCCGGGATGTCCGCCTTGTTCTCCCCGAGGATCTCCCCGGTGTTCGGATCCGCCTCGGCGAGCGGGCCGGAATCATCCTGCAGGTCTTCGCGCACCTGGTCGATGGCGTCCTCCAACGATTCGTCCTCGACCTGGTCGCCGTCGTCGTCGTTGAGGTTGAATCCCTCTTCGAAGCGGATCTCCGACGGCGATTGCTGGGGGTATCGGTACAGGGCCTGAACCGCGATGATCGAATCCGCAATGGAGGCCCCTGTGGCCTGGCGGAAGAGCGCCACGGCGCGACGCCCATCCTCTGCCGCGATAGTGCGGTAGAGCTCCCGGTGCTGCTCGTCAGTCAGCAGCAGGGCAGCTTTGCGTGCGTTCTCCGGGGTGACCTTCTCATGGATGTTCTGTCCCATGCGGCGAGCCTGCCGCTGGACGAACATGCGCACGAGCATGACCACCACAACCACCAGAACGACGAGGGCCAGAATCTCGGGCATGGGCTCAGTCTAGGCCACGAGTCTGGATAGATAGTATGTGAGCGTGACTATAGATCTCTCGGAATCCTTCAAGGCCTACGACGTGCGCGGGCTCGTCGGTGAGACCATCTCGGCCGCCTCAGTCGAAGCGGTAGGCGCCGCATTCGTTGATGTGCTCGGACTCGCCGGCAAGCAGGTGCTAGTGGGCGGGGATATGCGCCCCTCCTCAGCCGAGTTCGCCGATGCGTTCACCGCGGGCGCAGTGGCCCGCGGCGCGAACGTGCTGCAGCTGGGCCTGGTCTCCACCGACATGCTCTACTTCGCCTCGGGCAAACTGAAGGCCCCGGGCGTCGTCTTCACCGCAAGTCACAACCCCGCCGAGTACAACGGCATGAAGATGTCACGCGCCGGCGCCGTGCCGCTCAGCGCTGACACAGGTCTCATCGACATTCGCGACGCCGCCCAGGCGTATCTGGACGCAGGCGAGATCCCGACCCACCCCTCCCCCGGCGCCATCACCGCGGACAACATGCTGCGTCCCTATGCCGAGTACCTCCGCTCCCTGGTGGATCTGAGCGGCGGCCGCCGTCTGAAGGTGGTCGTTGACGCAGCCAACGGCATGGCGGGCATGACCACCCCGGCGGTGCTGGGTGATGAGAAACTCGAGGCTCTGCCGCTGGAGATTGAGCCGCTCTACTTTGAACTGGACGGCACCTTCCCCAACCATCCGGCAAACCCGCTGGAAAGTGAGAACCTGCGCGACTTGCAGGCCGCTGTGACCACTCGCGGGGCCGACATAGGCCTGGCCTTCGACGGCGACGCCGACCGCTGCTTTGTGATCGATGAGCTGGGACAGCCTGTCTCTCCTTCCGCGGTGACCGCACTGGTGGCCCGCCGGGAGATTGCGCGAGTGCGCGCCGCCGGCGAGGAGACCCCGGTGATCATCCACAATCTCATTACCTCCCGCGCTGTTCCGGAGCTGGTGGAGCGCGAGGGCGGACGGGCCGTAGAGACCCGGGTGGGCCATTCCTTCATCAAGGCCGTCATGGCCGAGGAGCAGGCGGTGTTCGGCGGCGAGCATTCCGCTCACTACTACTTCCGCGACTTCTTCAATGCGGACACCGGCATGCTGGCCGCCATGCACGTGCTGGCCGCCCTCAGTGAGCAGGACCTTCCGCTCTCCGAGCTGGCCGCGGAGTACAACCCCTACTTCGCCTCGGGCGAGATCAACTCGGAGGTTCAGGACAAGACCAGCGCCATGGAGAAGGTCCAGTCAGCCTTTGAGAGCCGCGACGTCGTCGTCGACCACCTGGATGGTCTGCGCGTCCAGGCGGCTGACGGCACCTGGTGGTTCAACCTGCGCCCCTCCAACACCGAACCGTTCCTGCGGTTCAACGGTGAGGCCCACACGGCCGAGCAGATGGAAGCCGTGCGGGACGAGGTGCTCGCGCTCGTACGCGGCTGACCTCAGACCACCGCAGGCACGACGACGGCGAAAGGCCGGGTGAGAGGCACATCAACTGCCTCATCACCCGGCCTTTTCTGCTCAGCGCGAGGAAGGTGCGAGTCTCACAGCATCACGAGGCTGAGCAGCAGGATTACCGCGAACGCGGTGACACCCTGGACTGCCGTGGCAACGGTCAGTGTGCGGTAGGCGGTGGCGACCGGGATGCGGGAGAGCTGGGACACGACCCAGAAGAACGAGTCGTTGGCGTGGGAGACCACCATGGCCCCAGCCCCGATGGCCAGCACAGCCAGGACAGAGCCCGTGGTGGAGTCCAGGCCAAGGCTGCCCAGCAGCGGTGCGACCAGCGCGGCGGTGGTCACGATCGCCACCGTGGAGGACCCCTGCGCGGTCTTCAGCGCCGCAGCGATGAGGAACGGCACCGCCAGGCCCAACCCCATGCCGGCGATGTTGTCCGCCAGGAAGTCGGTCAACGGCGAGGCGTTGAGCACCGCGCCAAAGGCAGCGCCGGCGCCGGTGATCAGCAGGATCGGCGCGGCCACGCGAATTGACTCGATGATGTCCTCATTGAACTGTCCCAGCTTGCCGTCACCGGAGATCAGCAGCACCGCGGCGGCCAGACCCAGGATCAGTGCAATCACCGGGGTGCCCAGGAAGATCAGAGCCTCCGCAAGCACGCCCGCACCCAGCGGCTCACCGGGAAGCTTCGCGATCGAGCCCAGGCAGATCAGCACCAGCGGCAGGCTGATGGGAAGGAAAGCCATGAACGGGTGCGGCAGCTTGCCGTAGGAGGCACGCAGCTGCTCGTAGTCCTGGACCTCCAGGTCATCCTCCCTCTCCGCCGGCAGCGCCGCGAACTCCTTGTGGGAGAGGCGGGAGGCGAAGAGCAGCGCCGCCAGCGCGGACACAAGGGAGACCACCAGGCCCAGCCCGATGAGCAGCCCCAGGTCGCTGGTGACGTTGAGCTCCTCGGCGGCGGCCAGTGGCCCCGGGGTGGGCGGCACCAGGTTGTGGGTAGCGAAGAGGCCGGTCATCAGGGCGGTGGAGGTCGCCAGTGCGGAGATGCCCGCACGGGCCGTAATGGCCTTGCGAAGAGAATTAAGGATCACATAGCCGGAGTCGCAGAAGACCGGAATCGAGACGATGTAGCCGATCAGGGTCATCGTCAGGTTCGGGAACCGCTTGCCCAGGACCTTGATGAGCGCATCGGCCATCGAGATCGCCGCGCCGGAGCGCTCCAGAATGACTCCGATCATGGTGCCGAAGATGATCACCAGACCGATGTTGCCCAGGGTGTTACCGAAGGCCTGGGTGACCGTGGGGACGCTTTCGGCTAAGGGGATGCGGTACAGGAAAGTAGCCAACAGGGCCGCGCCGAGCAGTGCCAGGAAGGGACTGATCTTCCAGCGCGCAGTAACCAGGACAATAGCGGCGACGAGGCCGAGCAGGATCAGCAGATCGATCATCGGTGGCCTCCGGGGGCGTGAGGTGCAGAAGACATCATCGGCTTCTCTTTCTTCTTATGTGGTGGTTCAGCGAATGGGTGGATGCAGGACGGTCCGGCTGCGGCCGGCGAGATACACGGTGAAGATCTGTTCCGCAGCCTCGGCCACCCGCTCGGCGGCACGGGCTTGGAGCTCTGCGAGTGTTTGGGGGCCGGGGGCGATGGAGAACGCGGCAGTGATACCGGCCTCGCGCTGCTGGTCAGGGGTGATGTCCACGGAGCCGGCGAGGACCACGAGCGGGGTTCGTCGCGGGGTGATGCTGCGGACGGTGTCGACGACCTTGCCGTGCAGGGACTGCTGGTCCAAGCGTCCCTCGCCGGTCAGCACCAGGTCCGCGGTCTCGCTCAGCCGCCGGGCCTCAAGCGTTTCGGCCACGAGCGCCCCGCCCGGGAGGATCTCGGCGTCGAACAGGCTCATCAGGACAACAGGCATTCCCCCGGCTGCTCCCGTGCCCGGCTCACGGCGAACGTCGCGCCCGGTCTGGGAGGTGAGCACGTCGACAAGGCGGGTCAGGGCAGCGTCAAGAACCGCGACGTCGTCCTCGTCGGCACCTTTTTGGGGTCCGAACACCGCGGCGGCCCCCTCCGGACCCAGCAGGGGGTTCGTGACGTCGCAGGCGATGCGCCAACGGACCTTCAGGGAGCGGGGGTCCAGGCCGGCGAGGTCAATGCGGTGCAGCTGGGCCAGCGCGGCACCCCCGGGACCCAGGTCGTGGCCGTGCTCATCCAGGAGTCGGGCACCGAGTGCCTGGGCGAGACCGGCTCCGCCGTCAGTAGTGGCCGAGCCGCCGATGCATAGCAGGATCTCCTCGGCGCCTGCATCCAGTGCGGCGGTCACCAGCGCTCCGACGCCGTAGGTGGTCGCCTCCAGGGGGCGCGGGGGAACGTCGCTGACCTGGGGCAAGCCGTTAGCTTCGGCTGCTTCGATGACCCCGATGCGGTGGCCTGTCGCGTTCGGCTCGGAGACGGCGTAGCGGCCGCGGGCGGCTCTTCCGAGCGCATCAGTGACCTCTGCGGTGCGCGGCTGGACTCCCCAGGCGCTGCAGATCGCATCCAGGGTTCCTTCTCCCCCGTCGGCAAAGGGCAGGGTCTGAATATGGACCTCAACGTCGAGAACCGCAGCGGCACGGCGGACACCGGCAGCCATCGCCTCAGCGACCTCGGAGGCCGTGGCGCTTCCTTTGAAGGAATCGGGAATCACGGCAACCCTCAGGGCGGACGACGACGTCGATGTCAGTGGCATGGATCACATGCTACGTGCAGATCGACGCCCACCAACACGTCATTCAGCCCAGAATAAGAGGGAGATCAGGCGCAGTTATATGTGCACTTTGCCCTACTCATGGATCGTGTCACGTGCGAGGACCGACAGAGTGAGGAGCGTCGCCTGATCTGAGCGCCGCAGATCCAGCCCCGTCAGATTCCGGATCCGCTCCACCCGTTGGAGAAGGGTGTTGCGGTGCAGGTAGAGCATGCGAGCTCCTTCCGCCAGAGATCCGGCGTACGCCACCGCGCGGACCGTCTCGTGCTGAGCCTGCGTGAGCGGGCTCGTCAGATCAGCGACGCGGCGCATCGTATGCTGCGGCAGATGCGCCAGGGCAATGGCCAGTTCCGCAGGCACGGGCGCCGCCTCCGTCCCGGTGGGGAGCAGCCCGACCGCGCGTGCCAGCGCCGCCATATCCTGCGCCCAGGAGCGCAGGTCCTCGAGGGTCGCCACACCGGAGGTCACCAGACGCCGGGACCGCTCCTCTCCCAGTGACTCATCGAGCCTGGCCGCACCGGAGACCACCCAGAGCAGTCCCCGCCACACCACAGCACGGGCGGTCGGCCGTCCGGATGGGCTGCGCCCCTCGTTGATCTCCATGACGATGTTCTCGGCCTGGTGCGGTGGCTGAGCCGAGCCGTCCTGACGCGGCTCCGGTGCCGCCCAGACCCCGAGGGACCAAGGCCCCTCCCCCAGACCCTCCGCGCGGAGGAGCTCGCCGACTTTCAGCAGGGACTGGCCGTCAGAGACGAGGGCTGCGACGATCTCACGTGCCCGGCTGCGTGCCACCATGGAGGTGTGGTGCTCCCGCTCCTGCTCGATGAGCAACTCCACCGTCAGCACCACCACATGGGCCAGTGGCTCCACCGCCTCCGGTTCGCCGGTGACCCCGATGACGCCGGTGAGATGACCATCAATGATGAGCGGCAGGTTGATGCCGGGCCGGTCCGGAATCCCGTCCCGGGGCTCCCGAACGACGACGGCCTGGCCCGTCTCTAGCACCTGGAGCGCCGCCCGGTGCTCGGCACCGATGCGCTCGGGGTCGGTGGAGGCCACGATGATGCCGGAGGAGTTCATGAGGTTGATGTTCTGGCGCACCACCGGGGCAAGCACGTCCACGATGCGCTGGGCGAGTCCCCCGCCGTCGCCTCGGCTGACGGCGTCCCACCACGAGGTCTGCATGGAGCTGATCCTATCCACACGCTTCACGCCCCCCCTGTTCGCACGACCCGCCGTTGTTTCATTGACCACCGTCAAAGCCCCGCACATGAAACATTGCCGGGACGCGAATCAGGTTTCCCCGCCCACGCCCCGGCAATGTTTCAGATTCAGATGTTTGAGGCCTCAGGCCTCCTGTCAGGGGTTCACGCGCTGGCGCAGCTGATGAAGCTCGGCCTGAATGGAGGCCGGCAGAGACTCTCCGAAGCGGGCGAACCACTCTTCAATGTCAGCAAGCTCTGCAGCCCACTCCTGCCGGTCAACCTTCAGCGAATCCTCAATGTCCTCTGCAGAGACATCGAGCCCGGTCAGGTCCAGAGCCTCCGGGGTCGGAGTGAATCCGATGGGGGTCTCCACTGCCTGGCCCTCCCCTTCAATACGCTCCACGATCCACTTCAGCACACGGGTGTTCTCCGCGAAGCCGGGCCAGGCGAAGCCGCCGTTGCGGTTACGCCGGAACCAGTTGACCAAGAAGATCTTGGGCAGCTTCTCCGGGTCGGCCTTGGAGGAGACCTCGACCCAGTGCTTGAGGTAGTCACCGGCGTCGTAGCCGATGAAGGGCAGCATCGCCATCGGATCACGCCGCACGGTGCCGACCGCACCCTCCGCCGCGGCGGTGGTCTCGGAGCTCAGCGTCGCGCCGAAGAAGATGCCGTGGTTCCAGTCCCGCGCCTCAGTCACCAGCGGGACGGTGGTCTTGCGGCGCCCGCCGAAGAGGATGGCGTCCAGCTTCACACCGTTGGGCTCGAAGTACTCATCGGCCAGCATGTCAGTCTGATCGATCGGGGTGCAGAACCGCGCGTTGGGGTGCGCGGCGGGCCTGTCGGCGTCGGGCGTCCAGTCGTTGCCCCGCCAGTCGGTCAGGTGCGCCGGAGGCTCCTCGGTCATGCCTTCCCACCACACGCCGCCGTCGTCGGTCAGGGCGCAGTTGGTGAAGATCGAGTTGCCCTTGGCGATGGCGCGCATGGCATTGGCATTAGTGTGCCAGCCCGTGCCCGGTGCCACGCCGAAGTAGCCGGACTCGGGGTTGACCACCCGGAACTCGCCGTCCTTGCCGGGGCGAATCCAGGTGATGTCGTCGCCCAGAGTCTCGGCCTTCCACCCCTCGAGGGTGGGGTCGATGAGGGCCAGGTTGGTCTTGCCGCAGGCCGAGGGGAAGGCGGCGGAGATGTGGTAGCTCTTGCCCTGCGGGGAGGTCAGCTTCAGGATGAGCATGTGCTCAGCCAGCCAGCCTTCGTCGCGGGCCATCACGGAGGCGATGCGCAGCGCGTAGCACTTCTTGCCCAGCAGCGCGTTGCCACCGTAGCCGGAGCCGTAGGACCAGATTTCCCGCGTTTCGGGGAAGTGGACGATGTACTTCTCATCGTTGCAGGGCCACGGCACATCCTCCTGTCCGGGCTCCAGGGGTGCACCCACGGAGTGGACGGCAGGGACGAAGAAGGCCTTCTCCGGGGCCGATTCGGCAAGCTCCTCGATCTTGCGCAGCACATCAGTGCCGATGCGCGCCATGATGCGCATGCTGGCCACGACGTAGGCGGAGTCGGTGATCTCCACACCGAACTTGGGGTCATCGGCCTCAAGGTGCCCCATGACGAACGGAATCACGTACATGGTCCGTCCGCGCATGGCCCCGTCGAAGACGCCGTTGAGCGTGGAGCGCATCTCGGAGGGCTCGACCCAGTTGTTGGTGAAGCCGGCGTCGCGCTCCTTCTCGGAGCAGATGAAGGTCCGGGACTCTACGCGCGCCACGTCCGCGGGGTCGGAGAATGCTGCGAAGGAGTTCGGGAAGTCCGGGCTGGTCAGTCGGGTGAGGGTTCCGGCCTCGACGAGCTCGTCGGTCAGGCGGGTGTACTCCTCGTCGGAGCCGTCCACCCAGTAGACCTCATCGGGCTGTGTGAGTGCGGCGGTCTGAGCGACAAAGTCGATCAGCTTCTGGTGCGATGTGGGAGCTTCTGCGGCGATCTGTTCCGCAGTTATCTCTTCACCGGGCGCCTTTGCAACGGTGGTCACTGTCTTTCCCTCCATTGGGTACAGAGTTGGTGTCGCTGCTCTCTGCGGAGACCCGGTCTCGAGGGGCGTGGTGCTTCATCACACCGGGGTACGCACTGCATTGGACGCACCGACCCGCTCTCCACTGGTGTTGTCACCGCATGAAGCAGATGCTCCCACTGTAACGGCCGCACATCTCAGCCACGTGAATTCCTGCTGGATTGTGACTGAATTCTCATTGGACGGAAGAAAAATGTTCGACGACGCCGTCTCGTGCAAGCGCCTCTCGTATCCCCTCAGACACAGCGCTGGCCAGCTCCCAGCCGCGGTACGGGAGGGGACACGAAGAAGGCCCGGAATCTCTCGGGGAGATTTCCGGGCCTTCTTACTGTGTTTTCGGTGCGCCCAAAGGGATTCGAACCCCTGACCTTCGGTTCCGTAGACCGACGCTCTATCCAGCTGAGCTATAGGCGCATCGCCCTGATCCGCGGCTTTTCTCCGCGTTTCGGACTTAGAAGACTATACACGGGTTTCTGGGGTCGGGCAAACTCGCCCCCTTGTCTTCTACGTCACACGTTCAGGCGTTGAAGAGGGCGTGGACCTCACCCGCCACCTCACGCCCACCCAGGCCTTCGAGCTCGAGGACGACGGCGGCGCCTGCCACCTCTGCGCCCAGCTGCTGGACTAGGGTGCGGGAGGCCGCCAGAGTTCCTCCGGTGGCCAGCACGTCATCAACCAGGAGCACGCGCTGCCCCGGCTTCAGCACTCCGGGGGCTTCAATCGCTGCCGTGCCGTACTCCAGGGCGTACTCTACGTAACCGGCCGGATCTGGCAACTTGCCCGCCTTGCGCACAGGCAGCACCCCGGACCCGCAGACTCCGGCCATTACCCCTGCGAGCACAAAGCCGCGGGCCTCAATGCCTGCGATGATGTCGAACTGTCCCGAGAAGGGGTGAATGAGCGCCTCCGCAGTGGTGCGCAGCGCCTTGGGGTCAGCGAGCATGGGAGAGATATCGCGAAACAGCACTCCCGGTTCCGGGAAGTCCGGAGTCAGGGCAAAGAGGGACTCGGCGTAGGCCATCTCGGCCTCAGAGGGTGCGGGCATGAGGCCCAGGGTAGCAACGGGCTCTCCGTCAGCGAGAGTCACCGCTGCGGAACCGCTCGAAGAACTCGCGCAGCTGCGCCGCACACTCCTCGGCCCGCACACCGGGATGCACCTCGACCCAGTGATTCAGTCGGGGCTCGCGCAGCACGTCGAAGACGCTTCCTGCAGCCCCGGCTTTCTCGTCCCAGGCTCCGAAGATCACCTGCGCGATTCGGGCCTGACTGATGGCCCCCGCACACATCGGGCAGGGCTCGAGGGTGACGGCTAGGACACATCCATCCAATCGCCACGTCCCCCTTGTGCGAGCCGCCGCTCGCAGTGCGTTGACCTCCGCATGACCCGAGGGGTCGTCGTCGCGCTCTCGTGTATTGAAACCCTCCCCCAGCAGCCGACCTTCAGGATCGACGACGAGCGCCCCCACCGGCACGTCCCCAGTCTTCGGGGCCTGCGAAGCCAGCTCCAAGCATCGGCCAAGGAGGCTGTGCTGCTGCGCCGGGTCGCGCGGAGAGAAGGCCATGTGAACCAGACTACTGACCAGCGCCGGGCCCAGTTCGCACTGGTAGTTTTAGTGGCATGCGCGTACAGGTTGTTGACCACCCCCTGGTGGCCCATAAACTCACTCAGCTCCGTCGAGTGGAGACCCCCTCCAACAGGTTCCGTGAACTCACCAAGGAGCTGGTGATGCTGCTCTCCTACGAGGCCAGCGAGACCATGGCCACCGAGCCGGTGGAGATTCAGACCCCAGTCACCGCCACTACCGGCACCCAGCTGGCCGGACCGAAACCTCTGGTGGTCCCGATTCTGCGCGCAGGCCTGGGAATGCTCGACGGCATGACGGCCATGATCCCCACCGCAGAGGTCGGGTTCCTGGGCATGGCGCGCGATGAAGAGACCCTGAACATCATTACCTACGCCGAGCGACTGCCCGATGACCTCACCGGGCGCCACGTGTTTGTCCTGGACCCCATGCTCGCCACCGGCGGGACCCTGGCCGAGGCCGTGCGCTTCCTCAAGCGCGCCGGGGCCGCAAAGGTCACATGCATCTGCCTTCTGGCGGCCCCCGAAGGAATTGAGCGGCTGCGCTCCGAGGTCAGCGACTTGGAGATCGAGCTGTTCCTCGGATCCATCGACGAGAAGCTCAATGAGAAGGCCTACATTGTGCCGGGACTGGGCGACGCCGGCGATCGCCTGTACGGCCTCGCCGACTAGATTTATGTGACTCACATCACACATCAGTCCGGGAATCTCATTATCTGGAAGAACCGGGCTTATGTTACTTGCCAAAATCAAATATTACGGACAGGCTGAGAGAGCCAACCACCCGGCCACAAGCCAGGAAGAGACAATAATGTCCGCACCTCTCAGCCAGGCCCAGAACCCAGGCTACGTTCACGTCTCCGTGCGTAACGCAGCGCGTCGAGCCGAGATTGCGCGGCGAATGCGCAACGGTGCGGGCGCTTCCCGGGTCAGCGGCGGCACGGAACCCACTCCGCGCACCGCCCCGGTTCCCGTGGTCAACGCCAACGGCGGCGGCCCTCAGCTGGTCTCTCCCGACGTCGTCGCCCGCGGTTTTGTTCTCTATGTGGGCCTTGATGAGGACACCGCCTCCGCGGCAGGCACCTCACTGCACAAGATCGCGACCGAGCTGCGCGACTATGTGGAGCACATTGCCCCGGAGTCCCAGGTGCATATCGCCATGGCGATGGCGTCAGCTGCCACCGAGGGCTCAGACCTCGAGGTGGTGCGCCAGGCACTCGGCGACCCCACAGTCGGCAATGCTCGTCCCCTGGACACGCCCATCAGCGCTCCGCCGGCGCCGAGCAACGCCGGTGTTCTTATTGACCTGGCCCGGCGCGAGGTCAAGCTCGACGGTGAGAACCTCAATCTCACCTACAAGGAGTTCGAGCTGCTGAACTACCTGGTGGACAACTCCACGCGCACCGTGGCCCGTGATGAGCTGCTGAAGACTCTGTGGCGCAACGTGGATGAGTCCCAGATGCCCAACGAGCGCACCATCGATGTGCACATCCGGCGCCTCCGCTCCAAGCTGGGGCGCTTGGCGAACACCGTGCGCACGGTGCGAGGCCAGGGCTACCGGTTCTACGAGCACCCTGAAGTGACCGTCTGGGCCGCCCCCGAGTACTCCATCTGAGGCGGCCGTGGCCAAATCCCTGCTGGTCCTGCGGCATGCCGAGGCCGGGCACTACTCCGGCGACGACCATGCACGAACCTTGACGTCCCGCGGCCAGGAGCAGGCCCGCGGCGTGGGTCGCTGGCTGCTGGACTCCTCCCTGTGGCCGGAGATGACCGTGGTCTCCGACGCGATGCGCACCCGTCAGACCTGCATCTGGGTGGG
The DNA here is from genome assembly GCF_031432335.1 of Nesterenkonia flava. Taxonomy (NCBI): domain Bacteria; kingdom Bacillati; phylum Actinomycetota; class Actinomycetes; order Micrococcales; family Micrococcaceae; genus Nesterenkonia; species Nesterenkonia flava. The sequence goes on from NZ_JAVKGT010000004.1 coordinate 95,488, forward strand.
CTCGGAACTCGGAGACAAGGCTGCGACGCCGTCCCTGGACCCCCGCTTGTATCAGGCCAGTGCCCGTCAGCTTCTCTCTGTCGTCAACGAAACCCCCGAGTCCGTGGAGTCCCTGCTGGTGGTAGCCCACATGCCCGGTGTCCAAGATCTGAGCATGGAACTCGCCAGTGTGCACTCTGATGAGCAGGTGGTCTTCACCATGGCTGAGCATTGGCCTCCAGGCGGTCTGGCGATCTTCCAGGTGGACAAGCCCTGGGCCGAACTGGACGGCCGGGACGCTGTTTTGACGCAGTTTCGTACTCCTGCGGAGTGAGAAAAGGCGGCCTATCCGCCCGAGGAGTTCCGGCGGCTGATCGCCATCAGCATCGCGAGAAAACCGAGGATCAGGATGCTGCTGAGCACCAGCATCCCGCCCGGGTACCCCCACCGGGAATCCGCTAACCAACCCACCGATGCCGGGCCTGCGGCACGTCCCAGAGCAATGCCGACCGCTTGGATGCCCATCAGGACTCCGAACCGCGGGCCCGCGAACCAGTCGCTCATCACTACGGCCCGCAGCGGCATGTGGTGCGCCAGCGAAAGGCTGAGGAATCCCAGCGCCACGCAGGCGCCGCCCCAGGCCGTCAGACCGCGCACTCCGTGGCGATCCGCATGGCGCCCCACGGGCACAGCCAGAAGGGCGCCGGTCAGAATCGAGCCGGAGAATGCGCTGGAGAGCAGAGACACCGAGAATTCGGCACCGGCGGCGTTCGAGGTGATGAGCACGGAGGTGCCGAACAGGATGGCGCCGAAGCTCACACCGATGCTCAGCGCCAGCGAGTACACCAGACGCCGGAAATGATCCGAGGGGTCGTTGAGGACACGGGACATGGTCTACCTCCGGAAGCGGGCATCATAGGATGCCGACTCCACTCCTGAAGGTTTCTATCCCTTGAGATCCATCCCGCACGCGCGAGATACTGTGGCGCTTGAACCAGACTCGGCGCCTACACGCCGACGGAACCCTGCCACCAGTGCCGGTCGGTGCTCCCAGGGTAGCCCACCCGACCCCCGGCAGAGCTGGTAGCATGGGCAGGCGCGTTTTTGCGCACTGGTGACGTGTCCGAGCGGCCGAAGGTGCAGCACTCGAAATGCTGTGTACGGTAACCCCGTACCGTGGGTTCAAATCCCACCGTCACCGCGTTGATGACGGCCCCGATGAGTTCGCTCTCGGGGCCGTTTCCGCACTCAGGGGAGGGCATCGTGGGCATCACCGCCATCACTGTCGGCAAGAAGCATGAGAGCTGGGTCGCCGAAGGTATCGACCGCTACACCAAGCGGCTGCGCAAACCTTTTGACCTCACCTGGAAGCTCCTGCCCCACTCTTCCAAGGAGCACGACGCCGCCCGTGAGGAGGAGTCAGCCCGCATCCTCGCCTCCCTGAAAGGCAATGATCACGTCATCCTGCTGGATGAGCGCGGCAAGAACATCTCCTCACCTCAGCTGGCCCAGCACCTGCAGGGGCAGTTCGATGCCGGAAGCGCCGTCGTCGTCGTGATCGGTGGAGCCTATGGCGTCAACGCCGAACTCAGCGCGCGGGCCAACTTCACCTGGTCGCTGAGCAAGCTCGTGTTTCCGCATCAGCTGGTGCGCCTAGTGCTGGCCGAGCAGGTCTACCGCGCCCAGGAGATCAGCGCCGGAAGGTCCTATCACCATGTCTGAGTCCCCGGCGGCGGAGTCCAGCTCGCCTGAGAGGCCCGTGGTCGGCATCCTCGGGGCCGGACGGGCGGGCACCGCGTTCGCCCGTACTCTGCTGGCTGCAGGTGTCGACGTCGACATCTGCTCCACCCGTTCGCCCAGGGCCCTGCAGCACCACCTGAAGATCTACGCTCCGGGTACCGCCCCGGTGTGGCCCGAGGAGATCGCGGTCAGGACGCGGCAGGTCGGTCCCGGTATCGTCATCCTCGCCATTCCCCAGGAGGAGCTCGATGACGTGGACCCGCAGTGGGTCAGCGGCACTGTACTGGTCGACGCCACCAATACCTGGCAGGACGAGCTGCTGCCGGGATGGCTGGAGGCGGCGATTGCTGAGCAGCTGCCCACTTCCATGGCCATTGCAGGACATTTCGGCCGGGCGCGTGTGGTCAAAGCCCTCAACCATATCTCCCACCACGACGTCGACAAGGAGGCGCAACCGGATATGCCGCTGAGCCAGCGTCGGGCCGTAGCGGTGGCCGCTGATGATGAGGAGGCCCGAGGGTTGGTGATGGGACTCCTGGTGCGCATGGGATTTGATCCTGTCTCGGTGGGCGCGCTCGCCGCCGGACGCATTATGGAACCGGATGGACCGCTCTTCAACCGCCCACTGCGGCGCGACGATATCCTCCGCTACGCCCGGTGAGCCACTCCCACCGCAGGCCCGGGAGGCCCACGATGTCGGTACATGTGTGGCGGCAGCATGTGGGACCGGACTGCGGGCGTGTCCCCGCTCCGTTCTAGAGTGGAGGACGTGACGGCGCTGGAGCGATTCACCGAGGCAACGCGGACGTGGTTCTCCGCTTCCTTCGGCGCGCCTACTCCTGCTCAGGCCGGCGCCTGGGATTCCGTCTCCCGCGGCCGTAACGCGCTGGTGGTGGCCCCCACCGGTTCCGGTAAGACCCTCTCAGCGTTCCTGTGGTCCATCGACCGTCTGGTCGCAGCCGCCGCCGAATCCTCCGATCCCACGCCCCCTGCCGGCTCCGCCGCTCCTTCACCTTCCGTTGTGGAGGGCGGGGCCTCCGGGAGCCGGGCCGGATCTTCCCGTGCCCGTACCCGCGTTCTCTACATCTCTCCGCTGAAGGCCCTCGGGGTGGACATTGAGCGCAATCTCCGCAGCCCGCTGGTGGGCATCGCTCACACAGCCCGGCGGCTGGGCCTCCAGCCTCCGGAGATCACCGTGGGTGTGCGCACCGGTGATACCACCTCCAAAGAGCGCCGGGATCTGGTCCGCAATCCCCCGGACATCCTCATCACCACGCCCGAATCGCTCTACCTCATGCTCACCTCCCAGGCCCGTCAGACACTCACGGGAGTCGAGACCGTGATTGTTGATGAGATCCATGCTCTTGCCGGCACCAAGCGGGGAGCACACCTAGCACTGTCCCTGGAGCGCCTCGACGCCCTCCTGACGGGTGCGGGATCGAAACCGGCCCAGCGCATCGGGCTTTCGGCCACAGTGGAGCCGCGCAGCGAGGTGGCGCGGTTCCTCGGCGGCCGGCGCGAGGTCGACGTCGTGGCTCCGCCGTCGAACAAGCAGTGGGACATCACCGTCTCCGTGCCGGTCCCGGACCTCTCCGCCCCCGAGGTCCAGCACGACGACGGCTCGCAACCCCTGCAGCCCTCCATCTGGCCCCACGTTGAGCACAAAGTGGTGGAGCTGGTGGCTGCCAACCGCTCCACCATCGTCTTCGTCAACTCACGCCGACTGGCGGAGAAGCTCACCGGACGCATCAACGAGATCTGGGCAGAGAAGCACGCTGGCCCCGACGCTGAAGAACCTCCGGTCCCCGAACTGGCGAAAGCCCACCACGGCTCGGTCTCCAAGGAACAGCGCAAGCTCATCGAGGAGGATCTGAAGTCCGGACGCCTGAAGTGTGTGGTCGCCACCAGCTCGCTGGAACTGGGCATCGATATGGGCGCGGTCGACCTTGTCATCCAAGTGGAGGCACCCCACGCCGTCTCAGCCGGTCTGCAGCGCATCGGCCGCGCCGGGCACCAGGTCGGAGAGGTGTCGGTGGGATGGTTCTTTCCCAAGCACCGCGGGGATCTGGTGAGCACAGCCGTCGTCGTCGAGCGGATGCTCTCCGGCACCATCGAGGCGCTGCACATCCCCAAGAATCCCCTAGACATTCTCGCCCAGCAGACCATTGCCGCCTCTGCGATGGACACCCTCGAGGTCGAGGTATGGTTCGAGACTGTGCGGCGCGCAGCACCCTTCGCCAGTCTCCCGCGCTCGGCCTTCGAAGCCACCCTGGACCTGCTGGCGGGCAAGTACCCCTCCGACAGGTTCGCTGATCTTCGTCCTCGCATTGTCTGGGACCGCGACGCCGGCACCATCACCGGACGCCCCGGCGCCCAGAGACTGGCGGTCACCTCAGGCGGCACCATCCCCGACCGCGGACTCTTCGGCGTCTACCTGGTCGGATCCGAAACGGAGAAGGCCGGTGCCGGGTCCCGCACCGGCGGCCGGCGGGTAGGGGAACTGGATGAGGAGATGGTCTATGAGTCCCGGGTCGGAGACGTCTTCGCTCTGGGCGCCACCAGCTGGCGGATTGAGGAGATCACGTTCGACCGTGTGCTGGTCTCGCCTGCCTTCGGCCAACCCGCCAGCCTCCCGTTCTGGCGCGGCGACGGCATCGGACGCCCCGCAGAGCTCGGCGAGGCCCTGGGCGCCTTCACCCGAGAGATGCACGAAAGCGACGCGTCGGAGGCCACGGCCAGGCTAGCCGCGCTTGGCCTGGATACCTGGGCCCAGGAGAACCTGCTGCGCTATCTCCACGACCAGCAGACCGCCGCAGGAGCCGTTCCCAGCGACAAGACCCTGGTGGTCGAACGCACTCGCGATGAGCTCGGCGACTGGCGCATCATCCTTCACTCCCCCTACGGCATGCAGGTGCACGCCCCCTGGGCGCTGGCCGTCGGGGAACGCCTGCATGAGCGCTACGGACTCGATGGAGCCGCATTCGCCTCCGATGACGGCATTGTGCTGCGGGTGCCCATGATGGACGAGGATCCCCCGGGAGCTGAGCTGTTCCGGTTCGAGCTGGAGGAACTCGAAGAGCTCGTCATCCGCCAGGTGAGCTCCTCGGCGCTGTTCGCCGGCCGGTTCCGAGAGGCCGCGGCCCGGGCCCTGCTGCTGCCGCGGCAGAATCCGGGCAAACGCACCCCCCTGTGGCAGCAGCGCCAGCGTTCCAGCCAGCTGCTGGAGGTCGCCCACGCCTACCCCGACTTCCCCATCATCATGGAGTCCATGCGGGAGGTCCTTCAGGATGTCTACGACCTCCCAGCCCTGGACGGGCTGATCCGGCGGATCTCCCAGCGCAGGGTCCGGCTCTGGGAGACAACCACCTCCCAGCCCTCGCCCTTCGCCCAGTCCATCCTCTTCGGCTATATCGCCCAATACCTGTACGAGGGAGATTCCCCGCTGGCGGAGCGCCGCGCCGCTGCACTCAGCGTGGATCCCCAGCTCCTCAACGAACTGCTGGGACGTGTCGAGCTCCGCGAGTTCCTTGACACCGGGGTCATCACAGAAGCCGAGGCTCATGCCCAGCGCCTTGCCCCCGCCCGACGGCTGCCGACCTCCGAGGGCCGCGGCCCCGAAAGCGTTGCTGATCTGCTGCGCCTGCTCGGCCCGTTGACCACGGCACAGCTGGCTCTGCGCCTGCGATCTGCGTCTGAGGCACCGGACCCCGAATCCCCCGAGGACACCGCCCCCGCACAGAGCGTCTCAACTGAGGAGGCGGCGCTCTTCGCCGAACAGCTGATCGCCACGCAGCGGGCGTTCCGCCTGCACTGGCGCGGTGAGGAGCGGATCGCCGCGGTGGAGGACGCTGCCCGTCTGCGCGACGGGCTCGGAGCCCCCATTCCCCCCGGCATACCCCAGACCTTCCTGGATCCCGTAGAGGATCCCCTCGGAGATCTGATCGGCCGCTATGCACGCACACACGGCCCCTTCACCTCCGATGAGGTGAGTGACGCTCTCGGTTTGCCGGGCGGCATCGTCGTGGAGGTCCTGCGCCGTCTCGTTGAGGAGCAGCGCGTGGTGGAAGGACTCTTCCGACCCGACCGCGAGCCCGCCGCGGAGATCGAGTATGTCGACGCCGAGATGCTGCGGCGGATTCGACGCCGTTCCCTGGCCGCCCTGCGCGCCCAGGTGGAGCCCGTACCTCCCAGGGCCTACGCCCAGTTCCTCACCCAGTGGCAGTCGGTGACCGTCGAACACCGGTTGGAGGGTGCGGCGGGCGTCGCCGAAGTCCTGGCCCAGCTGTCGGGACTGCCGGCACCGGCGAGCGCATGGGAGTCCTTCATACTGCCGGCCCGGGTGCCCGATTATCAGCCGGCAATGCTTGACGAGCTGCTTTCCTCCGGGGAAGTGCTCGCCGCTGGACGGGGACCCTTAAGCGGACACGACGGGTGGGTCGCGTTCTACCCCCGGGAGGATGCCCACCTCATCGCTGCCTGGGCTGCCTCCCCTGGTTCTGCCCCGGGGACACGGGAGACTCCCGCTTCTGCTCTGCCGCAGCGGATCCTGCAGGTGCTCTCCCGGGGCGGAGCCTGGTTCCCCGACGCCGTGCGCGATCAGCTCATCCGTGCTGAGCAACCCATCGAGGTGGACGGCATGAACGAAGAGGAGCCGTCGTCGTCCCGGGAGGATCAGGAGTCCCCCGCCCCGGTGACCTCGGAGACTGTCAAAGAGGCACTGTGGGATCTCTTCTGGTCCGGGCGCGTGCTGCCCGACAGCTTCGCCGCCGTCCGGGAACGCCTGTTGGGAGGACGCACCGCGCACAAGCAGCAGACCCGACCCTCCCGCTCTCGGCACAGCTCGCGGCGGACCGCCCTGCGCCGGGCCGTTCAGGAGCACCGGCAGCAGCTGGCGGCAGGGCCCTCGGGAGCGCGTTGGGCGCTGGTGCCCGACTCCTCCGCTTCGCCCACCGAGATCGCTCACACCCGCGCGGAGATCCTGCTGGACCGCTACGGTGTGGTCACCCGGGGCTCAGTGACCACCGAACAGACACCCGGTGGGTTCGCCGGAGTGTATAAGGTGCTGGCTGCCGCTGAGGAGGCCGGCCAAGTCCGTCGCGGCTACTTCATCGAACATCTGGGAGCGGCTCAGTTCACCACCTCCGCCACCGTAGATCGGCTGCGCGAGACGGCGGATGCTCTGGCCGACAGGCTTGAGCAGCCTGACCGACATCCTCCCGACCCCATAGTTCTCGCAGCCACCGACCCTGCTAACCCCTATGGTGCCGCCCTCGACTGGCCTGCCGCGGGTGAGGAGGCGCCCAAGGCGCGTCCGGGTCGCAAGGCGGGTGCCGTGGTCGTCCTGCATGAAGGCGAACTGGTGCTCTACATGGAACGTGGCGGCCGTACCCTGCTGCTCTACGCAGAGCAAGCCGAGGTGCTGGCTGCTTCGGCTTCAGCCCTGGTCCGCGCGCTGCGACGAGCCCAGAGCGGACGGATTGCCGTGGAGAAGGTCAACGGCGCGTCCGTGCTGAACCATCCGATCGCCGAACACCTGCGCGCCGCGGGCTTCCACTCCTCCCCCTCCGGTTTGCGGCTGGCTCCCTGAGGCCTGCCTCCTGAGCGCGCCCCAGCCGGTTCCCGTCAGGGGATGTTGTCTCGCGGTGAGCGGACAGTCAGCGACTATTCAGGCATTTCGGGCTACCCTAAAGCCATGATTCTCTGCCTGCCGTTTCTGATGTTCCAGGGCCGGGCCCAAGAAGCCATTGACCACTACCTCGAGGCTTTTCCCGACGCCGAGCTCCTGGAGATCCTCCATCACCCGGAGGGAACAGAGATCTACGATCCTGAAGCTGACGCGGATCAAGACCGCCCCGGATCCGCCCACCAGACCGAGGCCTCCGAAGAGGAAGCACTGGACGATACCGCCTCCATGGAGGCCGTGGTTGACCTGGAGCAGACCCTGGTGGCCAGTGCTCAGCTGAAGATCGGCGGACAGGTCCTGATGATCCAGGACTCGTTGGTCAAGCATCACTTCGACTTCACCCCCTCCACCTCCATCGCCGTGGTGGTGGACACCGAGGACGAATTCCGCCGGATCACCGACCACCTCTCCGAGGGCGGAGAGTTCCTCATGGAACCCGGCGATTACGACTTCGCAAAGAACTTCACATGGGTCAAGGACCGCTTCGGAGTCTCCTGGCAGATCAATCAGCCGCTGGGCGCACCTGACCCGGACGTCGCGCCGGCTCGTGCCCCGGAGTGGACCCAGAGCTGAGCTCACCCGCCGCCCGACCGACAGCAGACTGACCTCTCCACCCTCCAGCTGAGCGCCCTGGCCGCAGCCAGCACGCGCACATCAGTCTCTGGGAGGATCACCGCTGCCCTGACCTGCTTGTAGGCTGAAACGCATGTCCATCCCGGCCCCTCTCCCCGTGCGCGACGGCGTCAACGCCACCCGCCTGAAGGTTCCGGAGACCGGACCATGGCCCACCGTCCACGACTACGTGCTGGAGACCTTCGGTCATATTGACCCGGCCGGCATTACGCAGCGGTTCCAGGACGGGGAGGTAGTCGACGCCGCGGGCAGACCGGTCAGCACCAGCACCCCGCTGGGCACTGTGGACTTCCTCTGGTACTACCGCTCCCTGCCCGAAGAGACGCCCCTTCCGGTGACAGAAGAGGTCCTGTACGAGGACGAACACCTCCTGGCCGTGGACAAACCACATTTTCTGCCCACGACCCCGGCGGGCAAGTATGTGCAGGAGTCCCTGCTGGTACGTCTTCGCAACCGACTGGACCTCCCCGATCTCATCCCCATCCACCGCCTGGACCGTGGAACCGCCGGAGTTGTCCTCTTCTCCAAACAGCCCGACACGCGCGGTGCCTACCAAGTGCTCTTCGAGCACCGGCGGGTCGCCAAGCAGTACGAGTGCATCAGTGCCTGGACGGACGGAACGGACATTGCTGGGCGTTTTCCGCTCACCGTGCGGAACAGGATCGAAAAGACCAAGGGTGTTGTGGTCAGCGAGCTGAAGCCCTACGGCGTCGCGCATTCGGGAGTCAAGCCGCACGAGCGTCGTCCAGCCAAGGGACGCCGCCGCACCGAGGTGGTGCCCGGACCCAATGCGGAGTCCAGGGTGGAGCTGCTGAAGACCGGAGTGAACAGGCGAGGTCTGGACGTCGGGCTCTTCCGTCTGACCCCGCACACCGGCAAGACCCACCAGCTGCGCATCCACATGGCGCTGTTGGGACTGGGCATCATGCACGACCGCTTCTACCCGGAGCTGGCACCCGATACTCCCGACGACTTCGACGCCCCGCTGCAGCTGCTGGCCCGGGAGATCGCCTTCACCGACCCGATCACCCGCGCACCGCGCCGCTTCGTTTCAAACCGTAGACTCATCGAATCACCGACTGACACAACCAGCCAGGGGCCTGGACACGGCATCCCGCAGCAGCACGCACAGCAGAACAGGGGGCCGGATGGTCGAGCAGCTCATTGAGGACTGGGGGCTCTGGTTTCTGCTCATCCAAGCGCTGGCGGTGGCAGTGACCGCGTTCGTGCCACCCTTCCCCTCCGAGATCATGGTGATCGCCTCCGGCGCGATGTCGGCCGACGGGTACATGCCGCTGTGGCTGGTGCTGCTGGCTACGTTCCTGGGCTGCCTGGTGGGCGACGTCGGCCTCTACCTGATGTTCCGGTACCAGTTCATCCGTGTGCTGTATCGCTGGAAATGGGGCCGGCGGATCCACCGCGCCATGGTGCGCGCCTCCATTCGCGCAGGCGGCGCGAATACATGGATCGGCCTGGCGCTCATCCGCTGGATCCCCGGCGGACGCGCCGCCTCCATGGCTACGGCAGGCATGATGCGCCTGTCCTGGAACGCGCTCACAGCCCTCGCTCTGCTCGGTGCTGTGACCTGGACCGCCTGGCTGGTCGGTTTAGGTTACATTACGGGAACAACTACCGGGATGCCCCCGTGGGCAAGCACTGTCACGGCCATTGTCATAGGTACAGTTGTGGGGTTGGCCATTGCGGTGATGGTAGCCCGACGGCGTCGGGCGTCTACTCAGGTTTGAGTGGCAAGATGCTGCACCGTGCGGGCCACGGTTGGACCATGACAGACGGCATCCCGGGAGGCAAGAGTTGACTGAGCAGTCGCGTACTGACTCTGAGCCCTCCCCTGCCGCCGAGACCGACGAGCAGTCACCTGAAACCACCGGACAGGTCCTGACCGAGACCCCCGCGCCCGAGGATCCTCTCGGCGAGGATCTGCCGGAGACCGACCCCGCAGACTCCGACGCTGATGAGCACCCTGCGCTCGCTGACGCCGCCGCCTCGGCCAGCGGCTCGGAAATCCCTGAGCCGAGCCACGACTCGGACCAGGAGAGTTCAGCGCAGAGCGGTCAGTCTGCTGCACTGGCCCGGCTGAAGGCCAAGGCACCACACGCCTCCCCCGACCTCTCCGGCACCGGTAACGAGACCCCTGCTGACTCCGCGAGCGCTGAAGCATCAGACCGTGGAGTTGAGCAGAGCCGCGGTACGCCTCAGGACGACGTCGCCTCGCACCCCGGCACGGCGAAGGACAGCCCCGCTCCGTCCGCGGAGCCCGCCTCTGCTGTGGCTGGGACCCCACAGGACATCTCCTCCTCCGGCGCTACCGACGAGGAGACCGAATCCCAGAACACCTCGCGCCAGGACACCTCCTCGCTGGGGCTCAGCGGGTTCCTCGACTCTTTGGATGAACGTGCCAGAGACTGGTGGAAGAACCGCAAGCAGCGCAGGGCACAACGCCAGGCGGATAAGGACGCCGCGGCCCAGCAGCACGATGCCGACGCTCCTGCGCCGCAGGTCGATGAGACCCCGGCCGGATCCCAGCCGGCTGCCGAGGAGCCCGCGGGTGAACGGCCGTCGTGGTCCTCCGGCCCCGGGGGCTTCCCCATCGCCGGTGTGCCCTCGCGCCACACGGACACCTCGGCCCCCCATGCGCAGAGTCCGTCCTCGGCCCCGTCGAAGAACGCGCTTCCGGAGGTACCCTCCGAGGATGCGACGCAGGTGCTGCCGCCTATTCGGGACCTTACGGGTCCCATCTCGCTGCCCCGCCCTCCGGCGGAAACTCGCGCCCCCGCGCGTCCCCGAGCCCCGCATGCGCCGTCGGCCGGCTCACCGATGGGCCCGCCTCGGGTCCGTCGCGCCCTGGACGATCAGCGCCGCCGTGATGTGATCCTCGAGAAGGCCGCTGCCATCGAGGCAGCCACTGCGGGCAATCACCGTCCTCCGGCCTACGAGTTCGCCGACGATGAAGAAGACCTCTACACCTACATCCCCCCGTACAACCTGCCCTCACGGGATCCCGACCCGGAGCCGACCCAGATCGACTTCTACCGCCGGATCTTTGTCAGCGTCGGCGCTGCCGCCGCGCTGGCCTCGCTGCTGTGGATGCTCGGTCTCTTCGGAACCAGCCCCGCGGTGCTGACCGGCAACGGTCTTGAGGAGCACTCCGACGGCTGGTTCTCCGGGGAATACGCCCTTCTCAGCCCCGACCACAATATGTACTGGTTGTGGCCGGTGCTGGTAGTGGGGCTGGTGGCCCATGCCGTCTTCCAGTGGATGCCCACACAGCAGTCAACGCCGCGCCAGCAGCGTTCGGGCTGGCTCGTCGGGGCCTCCTCGCTGCTGATGCTGGTGGTCACCGCCGCAGTGCACTTCGGGCTGTTCACCCTGAACCTGTTGGCCTCCATGGCCGTGGCGCTGGCATTGGTGGATGCCATCCGGCAGTTCAATCTCTACACCGCGCGCACCACCCTCGAACGTCGCCTGACCGATGCGATCGTCGGCGCGTTCTTCGGCTTTGCGCTGGTGCAGGCCATGTCCGCACTGTCGGTGTGGCTGACCTACTACGGCTGGCACATCCCGGGAATCCCCGCGCTGCTGTGGGCACTGCTGGGGCTCTTCATCTGCGTGTGGACCGCCGCGTTCTACTCCATGACCGAACGGGGCCGCATCACTATCTCCCTGGCGCTGGGCTGGGGTATGTTCTGGCTGATCTTCCCGCGCCTGCTCGCGGAGGTCACCAGCGTGTGGGTGGCGATCGGTGCCGCTATGGGTGCCTTCATCGTGATCCTCTCGACCCAGTCCCGCCGGCACCGCATCAACCACGCTGAGCGTCGCGCCGCCATGGGCCGGCCCCTGGAAGACATCATCTAGAACGGTCCTCACGCAGGGAAGAGGGCGTGCGTTTCCTGGCCCGGCCGTGCCTTTCTCCCACCAGGATCAGCGCAGACCTTCACGGGTATAGCGTCCGGTCCGCGGGCGGGCACACCCCGCCGCGTGAGACCATGGGGACATGTCCGTGCGAACACCCGATCCCAACCCCGGCTGGCTCAGTGAAGAGGACCTCTACGAAGCCCGTCGGCGTCTTCCCATCGTCTACGTGGAGGCCCTGCCCGTCCGACTGGACTCCCTGGGCTACGTCACCGAGGTCGGACTGCTTTACACCGCCGACGACGACGGCCAGTTCTACCGCAGCGTGGTCTCGGGCCGCGTGATGTACCGCGAGACCATTCGCGCCGCGCTCATCCGGCATATCGAAAAAGACCTCGGCTCCCTGGCACTGCCGCAGCTGCCGCCCTCCCCCGCGCCCTTCACCGTGGCGGAGTACTTCCCGTATCCCTCGGAGACGGGGCTCGTCGATGATCGTCAGCATGCAGTGTCCCTGGCCTACATCGTTCCGGTGACCGGCGAGTGCGAGCCCCGCCAGGATGCCTTGGAGGTTTCCTGGCTGAGTCCCGAACAGGCGCTCTCCCCAGAGGTGCAGGCCGAGTTCACTGGCGGGCGGGAGAAGCTCGTCCAGCAAGCACTGGCCCACGTAGGAATGGCCCGATGACGACCCCGGCTCCCGAGAAGACTTCTGCACGACGCCGCCCCCGCTCTTCTGCACCCGCCGGGCCTCGTCCCCGCCTGCGGCTGGGTCTGGCCGGATGGGCTGTGGCGTGGCTGATTCCCACGATGATTATGGGAGCGGTCCTGCTGGGACTGTCCTTTGTTCCTGGTCTCGACGGCGACGGATACCTGACGCCCCTGATCCCGCTCATCGGCGCCGCCGCTGTGGTGGTCGGCATCCCAGGCACCCTCCTGGTGAACTGGATTTACCGCCACCACCTGAATCCCGTGGTGCATGTGCTCGGCTATGTGGTGGTGGGCCTGCTCTACGGCCCGGTCATCCTCTTCGGCGGCGTAGGCGGACTGATGCCGATGCTGATCCCGGTGATCGGATTCCCGGCCGGAGTGCTGCTGGGCCTGGGACGCTGGGTGGCCCAGCCCATGGCCCGCATCGAGGATCCCGCCGCGGAAGCAGCGGATTGACGTTGAGGGCTCGGGCGGTGCCGTTCTCACCGCCCGAGCCACAGGTCGGTCGAGCACTGATCGCAGAAGCCGTTGCACCGAAACTCCCGCGGGCTCACACCCACCTGCAAGGTGTAAGTGCACCGTTTCTGCACTTGCACCCGTAAATTCTTCACCCTGCGAGGGGCCGCGACTAGTCGACTTTTGTCTAGAATCCCCGTAGAAAACGCGGGGATGCGGCCTACGGCGCGTGTGGTTGGTCACACGAGTTCGCGCTCAGGCCCGGCGCATGTTTCTGACGTCCACCAGCCAGCGCCCCTGATCATCCATGCCGGCGCTCACTGTCCCGCCGAAGGCGCCAGCACGGTCCCGCACGCCCTGAAGCCCCGCACCGGAGCTCGACCATGACTCACCCTCCTGCTGCGCACCGGCGACGGCGTTAGCCACCTGCAGATGCACACAGTCGTCCTCCACCCGCAGCGCAATGGTGCATTGAGCGCCCCCTGCGGCGTACTTCGCGATATTCGTGGTGCACTCCTGCAGGATCCTGTAGAGCGCCGAGGAGACCGACGGCGAGACGGCCTGAAGGTCCCCCTCCACCTCCACACTTACCCGGAATCCCAGCAGACGCAGTCGCTGGGCGAAGACGTCACACCCCGTGGCGATGCTGAGCTCATCCTCAGAGCCGCCCGCGGTGTCGTCGTCGTCCTCCTGCAGGAGAGCGAGCATACGCCGCAGGTCCTTCAGCGCCACGCGGGATGAGTCACCTATGGCCTGAATTGCCTGCTCATAGGCGCCGAGCGTTCCCTTGAGCTGGGCTGCACGCGACTGCATAGCTATCAAAGTGATGTCGTGAGCAACGATGTCGTGGAGGTCCCGCGCGATGGCCCGTCGCTCGGCCGTGACTGCCTCGCGGTGCCTGTTCTCAGCCTCCTGCAGGTCACGACGAGACTGCAGCCGTGCGGTGGTCACGTGACGGAACGCGCCGCCGATGCCGTAGGCGCCCAGCAGCAGCACGGTCACCCCCAGGAAGGTCAGGGTCCCGGTCAGCGGATCCTCCATGGAGAGCCCCATGAGACCGGCCCAGAGAACCATGGCTGCCAGGGTGGAGAGACGGAAGGTGCGCGTCGCGGCCTGCGCCGTCAGCCCGGTCACCAGCAGCGCCAGGCTCACCGAGTAGGCCACCCCGTCCACAAACAGCGCCACGATGAGTGCGACGACGGCAGCAACGGCCGCATAGGTGACACAGACCCACAGGAGCACAATGCACACCGTCGAGAAGAGCCCTGCCGCGGCCAGGCTCACCGGGAACTCATCATCCGAGATGATCTCGTAGAGAATGTCCGCGCCCAGGGCGATCCCGAAGCCGAGGGTGACGGCTACAAGCACCCAGGTGTTGACGCCTCGGCAGGACCAGAAACCTCCTGCCTCGAACTCCTGCGCCACGTGTGTCATCCCCTAAGCGTAACGAGCGCTGTGCGTTGTCCCGATCACCCGGAGACTCCTGCAACATCCGGTGACCTACCAGGGAGTATCCAGGGAACAGTGCCGCGTACCCCCTAGGATGGCACCATGACCGTAAACGATGAACACCCTGACACGGCCGCGACGGCTGGCGGTGTCATACGCGTGCTCATCGCTGAAGATCATCCGGTGATGTCATCAGCGCTGCGGACCTACGTGGATTCCAGCGACGGAATGGAATGCGTGGGCGAAGCGCGCGACGGCGAGTCTGCCGTTCAGCTAGCGGAGACGCTGGAGCCACACGTGGTGGTGATGGATCTGCACATGCCCGCCATGGACGGGATCGAGGCCACCCGGCACATTCAGCGAGGCCACCCCGAGATCGCCGTACTGGCCGTCACCACCTTCTCTACTGAACGCTACGTGATTCCTGCGCTGCGCGCCGGGGCCGGAGGCTACATCGTCAAAGACGCCGAACCTGAGGAGATCATCGACGCGATCCGGCAGGTCCACGAGGGCCTCTCGCCCTTCTCCCCCGCCGTAGCCCACCAGCTGATGGTCTCGGTACGGAACAACCCAGCCCAAGTGGCCTCCGCCCTGGAGCGGTTCCCTCAACCGCCACAGATCCCCGACCGGGAGCGGGAAGGGCTGAAGCTGCTGGCCCGCGGCTGCTCCAACGCGGAGATCGCCGCGCAGATGTCTGTCTCGGAGGCCACGGTGAAGGTTTATATGGGCCGCCTCATGCAGCGGCTGGCCGTTCGTGACCGCGTGCAGCTGCTCATCCGCGCCACGGAGCTGGGACTCGTCGAACCAGCCCTCGACTGAGCTGGTTCCGGGCGCGGGGAAAACCCCGCCGCCGTCTCGGCGAGCTCACGCTCGCCATCACACCTCTAGAGCTGGTTCCAGCTCAGCCGCGGGTGTAGAAGGGCAGCTCCACCACCTCAAAGGGCAGAACTTTTCCGCGGACATCGACCAGCAGGGACGTGCCGGGTTGCGCATAGGCGACATCAACATAGGCCATCGCGATCGCATACCCCAACGTGGGACTCGGCGCCCCGGAGGTCACCTCGCCGATGCTGTCTCCGGCGGGACTCAGCACAGCGTATCCGCTGCGGGCTGCGCGCTTACTCTGCGCCGTCAGCCCCACCAGCCGCTGCCCGGACGTGCGTCCCAGACCCGCGCTGCGGGCCTCCTCCAGTGCGGCCCGTCCTACGAAGTCCTCCGGCTTGGAGAATGCCACCACTCGAAGCCCGGCCTCCTGAGGGGTCCGCCGGGTTGAGAGCTCGTGGCCGTAGAGGGGCATCCCGGCCTCCAGGCGGAGCGAGTCCCGGCAGGCCAAACCGCATGGAAGCAGTCCGAAGTCCTCACCGCCCTGCCTCAGGTTCCGCCACAGCGCCCCCGCGCGGTCCTCCGGAATGAAGAGTTCAAAACCATCCTCGCCGGTGTAACCGGTGCGGGCCAGCAGCACCTCGTCGCCGCCGATGGTGACCGTGGTCTGGGCGTAGTAGTCCAGGCCCTCCACCAGATAGGTCTCATCCAGCCGAACCACCGAGGAGATGATCTGCTCAGCGGCCGGACCTTGGACGGCGATCAGCGCGATGCCCTCGGTCTCGTCCCAGATCTCCACGTCGCCGAAATCCTCGGCGTGCCGGAGCAGCTCTCCGACCACGGTTTCTCGATTGCCGGCGTTGGGAACCACCAGGTACTGGTGCTCCTCCAGCCGATAGATGATCAGGTCATCGATGATGCCGCCGTCGTCGTCGCACATCACCGAATACTTGGCGCGCCCCGGGGCCAGGGCTGTCAGGTTGCCCACCAGCGCGGTATTGAGGAACGTGGACGCATTCTCCCCCACCACGCGGACCTCGCCCATGTGAGAGAGGTCGAAGAGCCCAGCCGCGCTGCGTACAGCCTGGTGCTCGGCAAGCTCGGAGGTGTACTTCAGGGGCATGCGCCATCCCCCAAAATCGGTGAAGCTCGCACCGAGCGCCTCATGCTCGGCCGCCAGCGCACTCTCTCTGAGTTCGGTCATGGTCACCTTTTCCTGGGTCGCCAGCGAGCGAGCCCAATTGAGCTGAGAGCGGTGAGGAGGCTGTTCTCCTCACCGCTGAGCGATTGAGGGGCCGGGCTTGTCCTCCGGAGGAAGCTGAGAGCTCGTCAGAGTTCGAAAGCTTCCGGAGGAGGACAAGAGCAGACCAGATGCCGGTCACCGTGGGCACCGTCGATCCGGCTCACCGGAGGGAAGTACTTATCCTGCTGCAGCCCGCTCACCGGGAAGGCAGCCTCCTCACGAGAGTAGGCGCGGTCCCAGTCATCGGCGATTACGACGACGGCTGGGTGGGGTGCGTGCCGCAGCGGAGATTCGTGAGCTTCCAGCTTGCCGTCGATGACTTCCTGGATCTCTGCGCGGATGGCGACCATCGCCTCGATGAACCGTTCGATCTCCACCAGGTCCTCGGACTCGGTGGGCTCGACCATGAGGGTTCCGGCTACCGGGAACGCCAAAGTGGGGGCGTGGAACCCATAGTCAATGAGGCGCTTGCAGACATCCTCGGCAGTGATGCCGGATTCCTTGGTCAGCTCGCGCAGATCCAGAATGCACTCGTGGGCGACGAGACCGTTCTCTCCGGTGTAGAGGGTCGGAAAGTGCTCGGCGAGGCGTCGGGAGATGTAGTTGGCGCCCAGCAGGGCATGGGCGGTGGCTTTGGTCAGACCCTCCGCACCCATCAGGGCCAGGTAGGCCCAGGAGATGGGGAGCACCCCCGCTGACCCGTAGGGCGCACCCGCCACGGGCGCCGCCCCGGTGAGTCCGGAGTCCTCCGTGGGCAGGAAATCCACCAGGTGCTCGGCGACAGCAACAGGTCCTACGCCCGGACCGCCGCCGCCGTGGGGGATGCAGAAGGTCTTGTGCAGATTCAGGTGGCTCACGTCGCCGCCGAACTCCCCCGGCTGGGCCAGGCCCACCAGGGCGTTGAGGTTGGCACCGTCGATGTAGACCTGCCCGCCGGCTTCGTGCACCCGGTGGCAGACCTCTCGCACATCAGACTCGTAGACGCCGTGGGTGGAGGGGTAGGTGATCATGATGGCCGCGATCTGGTCCGGATGGGCGGCGATCTTCTCGTCGAGATCCTCGAGGTCGATCGTGCCGTCCTCAGCGGTGGCCACAACCACCACCTGCAGCCCGGCCAGCACCGCTGATGAAGCGTTGGTGCCGTGGGCGGAGGCGGGGATGAGGCAGACGGTGCGGGCGTCGTCGCCACGACTGAGGTGGTACTGGCGGATTGCCAGAAGTCCCGCGTACTCCCCCTGTGAGCCGGCGTTGGGCTGGACGGAGACCGCCACGTAGCCGGTAATCTCTGCCAGCCGGTCCTCCAGGTCCACAATCAGCTCGCGCCACCCCTGAGTCTGGTGCTCCGGCGCGTACGGGTGGATGCTGGCAAACTCGGGCCAGCTGATGGCCTGCATCTCCGTGGCGGCGTTGAGCTTCATGGTGCAGGAGCCCAGGGGGATCATGGTGCGGTCCAGCGCCAGATCCCGGTCTGCCAGTCGGCGCAGGTAGCGCATCATCTGCGTCTCGGAACGCACGGTGTGGAAGATGGGATGCGTCATGTACTCGCTGGTGCGCGCCAGGGAGTCGGGATAGGCGAAGTCACCGTCGAGAATGACCTCGTCAAAGAGCTCCGGAGCCCGGCTGGGTCGATCCACCAGGCCCAGGGCGTAGGCCACCAGGTACAGCTCACGGGACGTGGTGGTCTCATCAGTGCTGATCCCCACGGTGGTCTCGTCCACCCTGCGCAGGTTCACACCGACGGCTTCCGCCCCCGCGATGATGCGCTCGGCCTCCTCGAAGGTCTCCAACCGCATCTGCACGGTGTCGAAGAAGGACTCGGTGACCAGGGTGCCCCCGGCCGCCTTGATGGCTTCAGCGAGGCCGCGGGCCTGAGTGTGAACGCGCTCGGCGATTCTGCGCAGGCCCTCGGGGCCGTGGTAGACCCCGTACATGCCGGCCACCACAGCCAGCAGCGCCTGGGCCGTACAGATGTTTGAGGTGGCCCGCTCGCGGCGGATGTGCTGCTCGCGGGTCTGCAGCGCCAGGCGGTAAGCGGTGCGCCCCTCCGCGTCCTGGGAGACGCCCACCAGCCGCCCGGGCAGCTGACGCTGGAGGCCGGAACGCACAGCGATGAAAGCGGCATGCGGCCCGCCGAAGAACAACGGTACGCCGAAGCGCTGCGAGCTGCCCACGGCAATGTCTGCACCCTGTTCACCGGGAGGGGTAATGAGCGTGCAGGCCAGCAGGTCGGTGGCCACGGTGACCAGCGCGCCGCGCTCCTTGGCTTCGCTGATGAGACCAGAATGGTCGACGACGGCACCCGAGTTGCCAGGCTGCTGGAGCACGAGTCCGCAGATCTCACCTTCGGGGAGACCCTGGGCGGCGTCGAAGAACTCCAGAGCGATGCCGGCCGCTTCGGCTCGTCCGGCCAGCACCAGCCGGGTCTGGGGGAAAATGTCGGCGTCGACCAAGATTCTGGCTCCGGTCTGCGCTTTGTTGGCCCGCCGCATCAGCAGCACCGCTTCGGCCACGGCGGAGGGCTCATCCAGCAGAGAGGCGTTGGCGATGTCGAGCCCAGTCAGGTCAGCGACCATGGTCTGGAAGTTCAGCAGCGCCTCAAGCCGCCCCTGGCTGATTTCCGGCTGGTAAGGGGTGTAGGCCGTATACCAGGCGGGGTTCTCCAGCACGTTGCGCTGGATCACTGACGGGGTGTGGGCCGGATAGTAGCCCTGCCCGATCATCTGAGTCTTGACCTGATTCTGAGAGGCGAAGCGTCGCAGCGCCGCCAAGGTCTCGGCCTCGCTGAGGGCGGGCGGCAGGTGCAGCTCCTGCTGCTGCCGGATACCGGCGGGGACGGCGTCGTCGATCAGTGCGTCCAGGGAGTCGTATCCCAGCACCCCGAGCATGGTCTCGGTGGTGTCAGGGCCCGGGCCAATGTGGCGGGCGGCGAATCCAACGGGTGTCATGTAAACCTTCCGAACGCAGGGCGAATCCTGGCCATGATAGCCGCCCAGCCGGTCTCTGCGCTGGTCAGGGCCAGGTGAGCACGACGATGTCGGCAGTCTCGATCTCGACCGTCTCGTAGTCGTCCTCACCCGGAAGGGGTACGGCATAACCGGGCAGCATGATCATCCCGCCGTCCCACGGCCGCGCCTCGATGACGGGCATCAGCCCAGCGGCATACTCTTCGGGAGCACGCCAGCGAGCCACGGGACTTCCGTCCTCGCCGTCGAGCAGAATGAAGTCCTCCACGCTCCGCTCGTCGCCCACCTGCGTGAACACATAGCGTCCGGTCGAGTCTGTGCCCACCGGCAGCACCAGGCGGCTGGGACCGTCAGCGTGCCCCTCGTGCAGCACCACTTCGCGTCCCACGCTGGAGGTCCACACCCGCTCTCCGGTCTCGGGGTTGAGCCGGACCACCTCGTCGAAATCTGAGACCACCAGATCTCCCTCGATCCAGGTAGCGCGATGGAAGGAATAGATGTCCACCCGCGTCTCCTCGAGGGACTGCACCGGGAGGTGCTTGGTGGTCACGGCCCGGCTGAGCACCTCCCCGGTGGCAGGATCCAGGGTGATGATCAGCTGGCTGGTGCCCTCAGGCCCGGTGGGTTCGGCCAGCACGTGGTGACCGTGGGGATGCATCCGCACATCACACATGGTCAGGTCCTCAGGCATGTGCTCACCGAAGATGTCCTCGGTGTCCAGGTGCCAGCTGGCGTCACCCTCGGGGTCTGTGCCGATCACCTCGCACCCGTCGAAGAAACTACCGGCCACCACCATGCCGTACCCTTCGGCGTATCCCCAGGTCACATCGGATTCAAAGAGTCCAAGCACCTCGCTGGCTCCTCTGAGCTGCTCACCCACCGGTACCGAACCGTCCTCCTCCATTCGGTGGATGCGGCCTTCCCTGCCCAGGTACAGGACCGCCTCGTCCTGCACCATCAGGCTTCCGCCCATCGCCGGCTCGTAGGGCAGGGACGTCTCCTCCTCGGAGAGGTCCTCCCAGGAATCGGCTGATGATGCATCAGCCGGCTCCTGGAGCACCTCGGCCGCACCGTCGCTCAGGTCCACCGAGGCGAACCCCGTGCACCGCTCATAGAGGCTGCTGGTATAGGACACATAGAGATGAGTGGGACTCTCCTCCGGAACGGCTACCGCCTGGCACACCCCTCCCAGATCCATGTCGAGGTCGCTGGTCCACCGTTGTTCCCCGGCGACCAGGTCCACGGCGGTGAGAGTGTCGAAGGACCAGAGGATCATGAGCCCGCCCACCGGCAGCGCACCCGCTCCGGCGAAGAGGTCATCAGCTCCGGCGGTCGAACCGACCAGCTGATTCTCCAGGTCATCGGTGGGCGCGATGACGATGGAGGTGTTCATCGTCTCGGCGTCAGCGGCATCCCACAGCCGGGGGCGCTCCTGGGGCATGGGGAAAGTCCACTCGGGAGCTTCCCCGGCGGGCGACTCCGGCTCTGGGTCCGGCGTCGCCTGCGGCTCGGTCCCCTGCCCGCAGGCGAGCAGACTCAGCACGGCAAGACCGGCCAGTGGGATGCTGGTGCTCCTGAATCGACTCATGCGCCTTCAATCCTTCTCAGTGTGCGATCGAAGAGCTCCTGGACCTCTTCTTCCCGCCGTAGGTGCTGATAGCTGCGGCGGGCTTGTTCGAGGACACCCTCCAGCCCTTCCTCCTCGTCCACGGTCAGGAAGACCATTCCCGCCGCGTCGTAATCCAGACCCGCATCCGGGCCGTCGAAGAACGACGCTTCTCCGTCGATGGTCCGCTGGGCGAAGTCCGAAAAGCCTGCCGCGGTTCCGCCGGCGGTGGCGCGTAGGTCTCTGTAGCCGAGACGATGCTCGCACCATGTGGCGAATCCTTCGGACTCCCACTGGGTGGAGCGGGTTCCCCATTGGTTGGCCAGCGCATGAGCGGCTTCATGCGCACTGAGGCGCTCTACCTGGTCCAGTCCCCGAATGAAGTCGGCATAGAGGCCAGTGCGCGCGGTGCCGGCCGGGGCGTCGTCGTCATCAAGCTCCACCTCCTGCCCGCTGGCCAGGCTCCAGGGGTCCAGGTAGAAGTGCCGCCAGGCCCGACCCCAGACCTCGGTGGTCTCCTCCGATGCGGTCCATACCTGCTCGTGTGCTCCGGACCAGAGCAGGGTGACCAGAAGCTTCTCCTGACCCGCGGGCACCGGCAGCAGCTCCATGGCACGTGCGACGCCCCTGTCAATACTCGCCTGCCAGGACTCCGCGGTGCTGCGTTCCTCCTGGCGGAAGGCGATGACGGCGTGATCGCTCACCAGGAACTCCATGTCCAGAGCGTCCCACGGGGCCGGGCGGAATGAGTTCTGCGGGGCCTGGAGTTCGACGATCTCCAGCTGCCCGTCCTCCCCCTCCTTCCGGTAGACCGCCTGCATCTCCTCCACCACGTCCCGGGCATCGCATCCCTTGATCTGGTGGCTGAACACCAAGCCGGCAGGAAACTCCAGCACCTCGCCCTCCGTCTGGCGGGTGGCATCCTGCGGCGGGGAGCCCACGAAGAACCGCCCCTCGAAGATCTCCTCGGAGGAGTAGAGCTCGGCACGACGACGCCACAGCTCCACCTCCTGCTCATCCTTGAGCGCGAGCGCGGCGATGAGTCCGTCTGCATCCCCGGAGGCCAGCGTGGTGGTGAGGCTGTCCATAAGCTGCTGGGCATCCTGCTCCGTGGCGATGACGCCGCCCTCGCGCTCGATGACCAGGGGTCCCTGGTCCGCGGCCGCAGGCGATGATGAGCCGGTCTCGGTGGGGGCTGGTTCAGGTTCAGCGGGAGAGGACTGGCAGCCGACCAGGGTTAATGCGCCTGCGGAGAGAAGGAAGGTGCGGCGATCAAGTGCTGGGCTCATGATGGTCCTTGGCTTCGGGGACGAGGCGGCGGCTGGTCTCACGATTCGGCGGTGTCACGGCGGGTGGCCTCACTCTGGGGTGGGCTCACCGTCAGGCGATAGAGTCCCGGGGGCATCCCGCAGCATGCGAAAGAGCGGCTCCTCACGGTCGTAGTGGGGCGCGAAATCCGCCATAAAGGTGCTGAGCTCTTCGGCCTCATACTCACTCGAGGGCAGGGCCGTCACGCTGATCAGTGTCTGGTTCTCCAGCAAGGTGATCAGGCTTTGGTCCTCGAGCCAGAGCGTGATCTGGCCTGGACCGTCTACCTCTTCAGCGTCTTCCTCCCACATCTGCATCGCCTGCTCCGGTTCCGGAATCGCGTTGACGGTGGCGGTGAGCACGGCGCTATCCGTGCGCCATGCGCAGCTGGGGAAGCTGGAGGGGTCAGAGCGTGCGGCCTGGATCGGCCCGCCCAACAGCGCCTCCACGGCGTCGTCGTGCTGGGCGCAGGCTGGCGTGGTGCGGATCGGCTCGGGGGCCGGCAGGTCCGCGGCGGCCTCGCCCACCAGATTCAGGAAACCCTCGTCCGCCGCGGCCGCGGAGTTCTGGGCACCACCGCGTACGGTCAGGATGCGTTCGCCGGAGTACAGGTGGGCGCTGTCCCCGATGCGCACGGCGTCGACGTTCGGGGAGATCTCCTCCGGCCGGTCTTCCGCCGCCTCCTCCGCACGGGAGAGGAAGTCCTCCCAGCCCTGCGCATCGACGGTGTCCACGGACCAGGAGAGGTGGATCATCTCGGTGGTCATGTGCTCATCTGCCATGGTCATGATGCAGTGGTCGAAGATCAGGTGATGCTCGACCCCGAAGCCGGTGCTGATCTGGTGCAGCATGGGCAGACCGGTCACGGCTTCCAGAGGCTCGGCGGCTTCGTCCTGATCGAGCAGTCCGCACAGGCTCTGGGCCACTGCCGCGTCGACGAATAGCGGCTCTCCGGTGCGCGGCGGAGGCGGCTGGGGCATCTCCGCGGCAGCGTCAGCGTCAGCGGGGAGATCCGGTTCACGCGGCTGGTCCTGACCGCAGGCGCTGAGGACCAGGGCGCTGAACAGAGCGGCGCCCGTCGCGACACGCGTAGCCCGACTGGCGCCTCCAGTCTGTCCCCGTGGCGTCTCTGCCAGCAGTGTCACCGCGACTACCCCCTGTCCCGTTGACGCCTATTCAAGCACATTCGAGAGGCGTTTCAGGGGCAGAGGCGATGAATCAAACGGTTCGCCTGGCGCTGCGTGCCGCCAGGCGCGCGTCGATGACCACAAGGATCGCGACGACCACGAATCCGGCGGCGCCGACTGCGAGGATCAGGCCCACGTCATCCCCCGGGGCCTGCAGATCTCGATCCTCGGTCTGCCAGGGCCACAGGGTCCGCAGGGCTCCGAGCATCACTCCGGAGAGCACCACCAGAGTGATCTGGTGGTAGTGGTCCAGCAACCATTTCAGGCCCTTGACGATGACGACGAGGCCGATCACCATACCGACGGCGAAGATGCCCAGGTATCCGAGGTCCAGGGTTCGGGCGGCGTCGATCGTGGGCTCGTAAAGCCCAAATGTCAGCAGGAGGAAAGACCCTGAGAGTCCGGGCAGCAGGAGCGCAGAGACGGCGACGGCGGCGGCAGGCAGCACGATCCACCAGTGGGGCTCCACATGGTTCGGCGGCAGGGAGACCAGCCAGAAGGTGACCGCCGCAGCGGCCAGGCCCGCGATGACGTGCCCTGCCGCCACACGTCCGGCCATCCGTACCGGCACCGCGATGGAGGCCAGGACCATGCCGAAGAAGGCGGCTCGCGTCAGCTCGGGGTGATCCTCGATCCAGCCGCCCACGAACTGCACCGCGGTGAACAGGCCCACCAGCATGCCGATCATGACGGGCACGATGATGCGCCAGTGCACCTGGCCCACGTAATGCTTGAAGCCGGCGGCTCGGCCCGTGGACTGCACTCCGTCGACCAGGTAGGTGCCAGTGAGCAGGGCGCGGACGGCCGAGACCACGGAGGAGGCCGAGCTGATGAGCTGACGGTAGATTCCCACCACCAGCGCGACAGTCCCTCCTGAGACCCCCGGCACGGTCTCCACGATGCCGATCAGGGCACCGCGGATCACATTGCCGGGCAAGGAGGTACGGCGATCCTCGGGAGCGCGGGTTTCAGTGTCCAGGGCGGGGGCAGCGGGCTCGGGGCTGCTCGGGGAAGAAGTCTGCGGCATAGCCCCCTAAGCATACGTGGGGCCGCTGAGCGGCCCTGGCAGCAGGTGCTCGCGTCGGCGGTGATTGTGCAGATTCCTTTACTCAGTCCTTGCCCAGACGTTACGCAGCGGAAACCCTTCGCTGTTTACTGTGGGAAGACGCTGTTTATCACTGGGATATACCCGTTTGCACTCACTTTCTCCCTCGATCCCGCGTCCGCACGTTCCTCACCGGAGGCCCTCATGCACGTGTCCGTGCTCTGCAGAACCGAGCTGTTCTCCGCAGCCCAGCACGGGCACCCATGCCCAGCGCCAGCGCTACTGCCGGAGTGGTCTGCCCAGGACCGCCTGGGCATCGTGGTGAGGGAGCCGATGGGTGCCGCCGGCGCAAGCCTCCTGATGCAGCTGGCCTGCGCACTCTTCTACGAGGTGCTGCCCGTACGCCGCCGGGACCAGTACCCTCCACTGTTCGTCTTCCACGTGGGCGGCAGATTCGGCGACCATTCACCCCTTGATGTCTGGCCACCCCGCCGCGAGGTCTTTCTTCCCCATGATCCGTATCTCTTGCTGGGCGCCCTACGAGACCGGGCCATCACCCGGCTCGTTCTTCCCGCAGCTGCGGGCCCAACGGGTTCCGGCCAGGCACGTCCCACCGGCCCCGGGGAGATCGGGTGGCTCACCGAGGCGCCCAGCGGGTGGACCGACGCCGCCAGCCACCTGGAGCAGCTCCGCTCGGCATACCTGTACTCCCCGACGGGAGCGATCCACGATGCCGACACTCAGCTCAGCGCCGCCAGCTCAGACCTGGAGTCCATGGTCGAGGACACCCTGCAGCCGCACCGCTGCCACACCGAATTCTCACAGCGTGATGACGAGTCTCTCCTGGCGATGGGTGCCGGGCCGAGCTCCGTGGCCGATCTCCGCCAGTGGCTGGAGATCTTCGGTCAGCGGCTGGACGAAACACCACCCCGCGCACGCCGCAGGGCCCTGCACCACAGAACCGCACTGCGAGAGACCTCCCCGCAGGGTGACGTCGTCGTGCAGTCGTATCGAAAGATCGAGGCTACCGACACCTTCGCCCTCATGGCCTGCCCCCGTTAGCTTCTAAGGGCACCAGTTCTCCGGCAGGATAAGTGGTGTTGTCCGGT
>NZ_JAVKGT010000050.1:0-12277 GCF_031432335.1 Nesterenkonia flava
GGCCAACCACCCATCACCAGGCTGACCAACCTCCCTGAACATCACAACTAGCTCACGCGCTGAAGCGCGGGAAGGCGCTGGCGCCGGCGTAGCGTGCCGCGTCGCCGAGCTCCTCTTCGATGCGCAGGAGCTGGTTGTACTTGGCCACGCGCTCGGAGCGCGCCGGAGCACCGGTCTTGATCTGTCCGGCGTTCACGGCCACGGCGATGTCCGCGATGGTGGTGTCCTCGGTCTCACCGGAGCGGTGGCTGATCATGGTGGTGTAGCGGCTGCGCTGAGCCAGTGCGATGGCGTCCAGCGTCTCGGTCAGCGAGCCGATCTGGTTGACTTTCACCAGCAGGGAGTTGGCGGTGTCGGCATCGATGCCCTGGGCCAGGCGGTCAGGGTTGGTGACGAACAGGTCATCGCCCACCAGCTGAACCTTGGCACCGATCTGCTCGGTGAGGGTCTTCCAGCCGGCCCAGTCGTCCTCGTGCAGCGGGTCCTCGATGGAGACCAGCGGGTAGGCGTCCACCAGCTCGGAGTAGTAGGCGCTCATCTGCTCGGCGCTGCGGGCCTCACCCTCGAAGGTGTAAGTGCCGTTGTCGAAGAACTCGGAGGCTGCCACGTCCAGTGCCAGAGCCACGTCCTTGCCGGGGGTGTAGCCGGCGCGGGTGATGGCCTCGGTGATCAGGTCCAGAGCCTCGCGGTTGGAGGGCAGGTCGGGGGCGAAGCCGCCCTCGTCGCCCAGACCGGTGTTCAGGCCCTTTTCCTTCAGCAGGGACTTCAGGGCGTGATAGACCTCGACGCCGGCGCGCAGGGCCTCGGAGAAGGTGGCCGCACCGATGGGGGCGATCATGAACTCCTGGATGTCCACGTTGGAGTCTGCGTGGGAACCACCGTTGAGGATGTTCATCATCGGCACCGGCAGCAGGTGGGCGTTGGGGCCGCCGAGGTACTTGTACAGCGGCAGGTCGGACGCATCAGCTGCGGCCTTGGCCACGGCCAGGGACACGCCCAGAATGGCGTTGGCGCCGATGCTGCCCTTGTTCTCGGTGCCGTCGAGGTCCAGCAGCACCTGGTCGATGACACGCTGCTCAGTAGCGTCCAGACCCTCCAGGGCAGGGGCGATGACCTCGTTGACGGCGTTGACGGCGTCCTTGACGCCCTTGCCGAGGTAGCGGGACTTGTCGCCGTCGCGGCGCTCCACGGCCTCGAAGGCGCCGGTGGAGGCGCCGGAGGGAACGCCGGCCTGGCCGAAGCTGCCGTCGTCGAGGAGAACATCCACCTCAACGGTGGGGTTGCCGCGGGAGTCGAGAATTTCGCGGGCGTACACGCTGGCGATCAGAGACATGAGTGCTCCTTGTGTTGTGAGTGGTGTCATGAGTCCCCGTTGACTTCAGCTCCAGCCTAGTGGACCAGCGCTAGAGCTGGGGATCCTCCGCTTTTTCCTCGGCTTTGATTCGCTGCCAGGCGGCGTCGATCTCCTCGAGGCTGGCCTCGGTGGGAGCCAGCTGTCCGTCGGGGGTGAAGACGTGGGGGCTGCGCCGGATGAGCTTGGCGGTGATCGCCTCTGCCACCCCCGCAAAGTCGAAGTCCCCGCGCTCGGAGGCGATCTGAGCATGAAGCACGATCTGCATCAGCAGATCCCCCAGCTCCTTTCGGAGGGGATCCCCAACGACGCCGGCTTCGATCTCCTCGATGACCTCCTGGGACTCCTCCGCCAGGTACGGGGTCAGCGACTCGTGGGTGAGCTGCGCGGTCCACGGGCAGTGCTCACGCAGTGAGGCGATGACCCACTGAAGTCGGGCGAAGGGGTCCTCAGGAGGCGTCGTCGTCATGGGCGTGCGACCCTGCCTGACGCTCAGGCGTTCCAGGCTTCGAGGATGACGCCGGCCAGTGCTTCGCGCTCCTCGTAGCCCAGGAATGAGGCCTCCAGGGCATTGGCCTGGAAGTCAGCCAGTTCGGCGAGTCCGTAGCCGAAGGTCTCGGCCAACAGGGCGAGCTCGCCGGTGAGCGTGACGCCGGAGACCAGACGGTTGTCGGTGTTCACGCCCACGTTGAAGCCCAGCTGGTAGAGCATGTCGAAGGGGTGGTCGGCGAGCGCCGGCTCCTCCCCCTCTGCCGCGAAGCCTGCAATGGCTCCGGTCTGGACGTTGGAGGTCGGGGAAACTTCGAGATGGATCTGGCGGTCTCGCACCCAGCGGGCCACCGGACCGAGCTCGACCTCGATGAGCTCCTCACCCTCGTCGGCGGTCTTGGAGCGGGAGTCCTCGCCTGTGGTGATGCGGATGTCCTCGGCCACGCGCACGCCGTGGCCCAACCGCTGGGCGCGGCCGGAGACCAGCGCATCGCGGACGGACTCCAGACCATCGCCCTCTCCCGCATGCACGGTGGCCGGCAGCATCTGCTCGGCGAGCCGGGTGAAGGCCGCGGCGAACTTCGACGGCGGGAAGCCCGCCTCCGGGCCGGCGATGTCGAACCCGACCACGCCCTTGTCGCGGTGGCGCAGGGCCAGCTCCACGATCTCATCGGCCCGGTCAGACTGGCGCATGGCCGAGATCAGCTGGCCGACCACGATGATGCCGTCGGCAGCGGCGACTGCCTCAGCACCCTCATTCAGACCGGCCTGTACGGCCTCGACGGCCTCGTCCAGACTCAGGCCCTGCTCCTGGTGCTGCTCGGGGGCCCAGCGCACCTCGGCGTAGATGACACCGTCGGCCGCGAGATCCTCTACATACTCGCGAGCTACGCGACGCAGGTTCTCGGCGGTCTGCATGACCGCAGTCGTGTGGGCGAAGGCCTCCAGGTACTTCTCGAGGGAGCCGGAGGCGGCGTTGGCCGCGAAGCGCTGCGCCAGCTCCTCAGGATCGGTGACGGGAAGCTCGTGGCCGACTTTGGCGGCCAGTTCCACCAGGGTGCTAGGCCGCAGGGAGCCGTCCAGGTGGTCGTGGAGGGAAACTTTAGGAAGTGCTCGGAGCTGGTCACGCAGATCGGCGGAGCCGGTCGAAGTAGTCATGCCCACCAGCCTAGCCGTCATCGCGCTTGCGGCGCAGGTGGATGGGCGGATCGATCTCGATGGTGGAGGTGTCCTTGTAATCCTCCGGGTCCAAATGCACTCCGCGGGAGTCCAGCCACCTGGTCAGGATGCGGAAGAGTCTGTCGAAGATCCATCCCAGCACCACAGCCACGCCGATGCCCACGGCCATGGCGATGAGCATATTGCCGAAGATTGCGGTGCCGGCGATGCCCAGTCCGGTCAGCCACCCGGCCCACACGAGGGAGGCGAAAGCGTCGATGAGCAGGAATCGGCGCAGGGAGTACCGGGTAGAGCCGGCCACGAAGTTGATCGCCACCCGTCCCCCGGGGATGAAGCGGCCCACAAAGATGACGAGCACCCCGCGCTTGTCCAACTCGTGCCGTGCCCAGAGGAGCGTCTTCAGCGTGCCGGGCCGGCGCATCCAGCGGAAGCGCCCGCGGCCTTCCAGCATGCCCGAGCCCAGGCCACGGCCCAGGTGGTAGGCGATGAAGTCTCCGATCAGTGCTCCGGCGGCCGCCACCAGGGCGGACCAGAGCCAGAAGGGCGTTCCAGGCTCACCCTGCAGGGAGCCGAGCCCCACCACCAGCGCGTCAGAGGGCAGGATCGGAAAGAAACCGTCGGCGACGCAGAAGGCGAAGAGCCCCACCAGAGTCCACCAGCCGGAGGCTGCATTGAGGATCAGCTCATTGAGCCCGTCAATGAGTTCGCCCAGTCCCATGGCTCACTCACTCCCCTCGCTGCGGGGTGCCGGCCGGGCTGCGGTTCTCGGATGCTGGCGCACGCGGAACCTCAGAGGTCTTCGGCGGTGACGGTGGCGTGGATGAGCGGTTCGGCCACAAAGGCACCGCCCTCCTCATCCACGTCGATGGCGGATTCCAAGGCTTCCAGCGCGCGCGGGATCCGCTGTTCCTCCTGGGTGTGCAGGGTCACCAGCGGCGCCCCGGCGACGACGGCGTCTCCGGGCTTCACGTGCATGTAGACCCCCGCCTCGGCCTGCACGGGGTCCTCCCGGCGCGCGCGTCCGGCACCCAGTCGCCAGGCGGCGATGCCCACGGCGAGCGCATCCATCCGGGTGATGGTGCCGCCGACGGCCGCGGTGACGGTGTGCGTGTGCTTGGGCTGCGGCAGCGCGGCCTCCGGATCCCCGCCTTGGGCGCGGATCATGGCGCGCCAGGTGTCCATGGCACGGCCGTTGGCCAGGTGCTCCTCTGGGTCAGCATCAGGCCGGCCAGCTGCGGCCAGCATGTGCCGGGCCAGCTCGACGGTTAGATGCACGACGTCGGCGGGCCCGCCCCCGGCGAGCACCTCCAGAGACTCCTGCACCTCCAGAGCGTTGCCCGCAGTGCGGCCCAGCGGGGTGTTCATCTCCGTGATGAGGGCTGTGGTCTTCACGGAGGCGTCGGTGCCCAGGGCCACCATCGTGCGAGCCAGCTCGGCGGCGTCCTCAGGGGTCTTCATGAAGGCTCCCGTGCCGACTTTGACGTCCAGCACCAGGGAGTCTGTCCCCTCGGCGATCTTCTTAGACATGATGGAGCTGGCGATCAGCGGGATGGACTCCACGGTGCCGGTGACATCACGCAGGGCGTAGAGCTTTTTATCGGCGGGGGCCAGCTGCGCGCCGGCTGCGCAGATGACCGCACCGACCTCATCGAGCTGCCGGAGAATTTCGGTGCCGCTGAGCTCTGCCCGCCACCCGGGGATGGACTCCAGCTTGTCGAGGGTTCCGCCCGTGTGACCCAGGCCGCGTCCCGAGAGCTGCGGGACGGGCACCCCGAAGCTTGCCACGAGCGGCGCCAGGGGCAGGGTGATCTTGTCGCCCACCCCTCCGGTGGAGTGCTTGTCCGCCGTCAGACGACGTGTGCCGTCGTCGTGCTTCAGGGAGGAGAAGTCCATGCGCTCGCCGGAGTCGATCATGGCGGCGGTCCACTGGCTGATCTCCTCGCGGTCCATGCCGCGCAGCAGGATCGCCATCGCCAGGGCGCTCATCTGCTCCTCTGCCACCCGGCCCGCGGTGTAAGCGCTGATGAGCCAGTGGATCTGCTGGGCCGTGAGCCGGCCGCCGTCGCGCTTGGCGCGGATGAGGTCGATCGCGTCGTAGGTGGTGCTCATCTGATCTCCTCGAGGTCGTGCGGACCGAAGGCCTCCGGCAGCAGGGCATCGATCGTGGTCACGCCCGCGGCGGTGCGGATCCACAGGATCTCGGCGGAGAACTCATAGAGCAGCTGGCGGCAACGGCCGCAGGGGGTGATGTACTCCCCCGCCGCGTTCACGCAGGTGAAGGCCGCCAGGCGACCGCCGCCGGTGAGCTGAAGCTGTCCCACGAGGGTGCACTCCGCACACAGCCCCAGGCCATAGGAGGCGTTCTCCACGTTGCAGCCGGTGACGAGGCGCCCGTCCTCGGTCACTGCGGCGGCCCCCACCGGATAGCCCGAATAGGGGGCGTAGGACCGGGTCATGGCATCCCGTGCCGCCTCGGTCAGCGCCTCGAAGTCGGGCGGGGCCGCAGCGCTGGTCTGCTCGCCCAGTGAGCGGGCGGGGTCGGGCTGATCCGGCACGTCCATCACCATAGACTCATCCTATGCAGGACCTGAGGAGCGGATATCGGAGATGACGCCCGCCTCCCGCAGCTCCGCCACGGCCGCCTCGGCCACAGAGGCCATCACCTTGACGCCCACAGAGATGGCGCGCTCATCGGGGGCGTAGTCGCCGCGATGCAGGTCGTAGTCCTCACCCTCGGGAGTCTTGGTACCCAGGCGGAACATGGCACCGGGGAGCTCATGGGTCATCCACCCGAAGTCTTCACCGCCCATGGACTGCTCGGCCAGCGTCACGCATTTGGGCCCCAGCACCCGGCGTGCGGCCTCCTCGATGAGGCCCGTCTCCGTCTCCGCGTTGTTCACCGGAGGCACTCCGCGCACGTGGTCCAGGGCGACGTCGACTCCGTAGGAGGACGCCGCCTGCTGCACGATGGGCGCCAGCACCCCTCCGGCCTCCTTCCACGCCCCGGCGTCGAGGATGCGCATGGTCCCGTGCAGAATGCCGGTGGAGGGAATGGCGTTGGCGGCGTTGCCGGCCTGGATGTGCCCCCACACCAGGGAGACACCGGAGCGCACGTCGATTCGGCGGGCCAGCACCGCGGGCACCGTGGTGGCGATATGGCTGAGCGCACCGATGACGTCCTCGGTCAGGTGCGGCCGGGAGGTGTGGCCGCCGCGGCCGGTGACCTCAATGCGCACGATGTCGCCGGCGGACGTGATGGGGCCGATGCGGGTACCGATGGAGCCCACGGTGAGCTTGGGGTCGCAGTGCAGGGCGAAGATCCGCGGCAGGGGCTCCAGCAGTCCCTGACGGACCACCTCCTTGGCGCCACCAGGCATGGTCTCTTCGGCCGGCTGGAAGATCACCCGCACGCGTGCCCCGAGGCCGGCAGGGTCGCCGTCCTCGATCCGCGCGCGGTGCAGCCGCTGCAGCGTCAGCGCCAGGCCCACCATCACGGTGGTGTGGATGTCGTGGCCGCAGGCGTGGGCCACGCCCTCCACCGTGGAGGCATAGGGCAGATCGGTGGTCTCCACCACCGGCAGCGCGTCGATGTCACCACGGAAGCCCGCAGCGAACTCCGCACCCTCCGGACCCACGTCCACGTAGGCGCCGGTGGTCTCGGGCAGCGGCTGAGGGTCGAGGCCCGCCTCACGCAGCGTGCGCAGAATCTGCTCCGTTGTGCGGGTCTCCTTGAAGGCCAACTCCGGGTGGGCGTGAATGTCCCGGCGGAACTGGATGAGCGTCTGCTTCAGGCTCATGACATATCCGGGCAGATCCTGGAAGGCTCCGGCGGCCTCTGCGGCATCCAGCACCGCTTCGGCTTCGACTCTTGCCTCAGAGGACATCGCTGTCTCCCTTCTCCTTCAGGGCCTCCACAGCCTTCTTCACGTTCTGCGCGTGGTCGGTAGTGGTCACCAGCAGCGCGTCACCAGTATCGACGACCACGATGTTCTCCACTCCGATGAGCGCGATCACGCGATTGGTGTCAGCGACGACGACGCCGGAGGCCTCCTCCGAGTACACCCGCGCCTTGGATCCCAGCACCGTCATGCCCTCCTGATGCGCAGCGGGGTTCAAGCGGGCGATCGCGGCGAAGTCCCCGACGTCGTCCCAGGTGAACTCACCCGGGATGACCGCCACGTCTCCGGCGGCGGCAGCGGGCTCGGCCACCGCGTAATCGATCGCCGTCTTCGGCAGCGTGGGCCAGACCCGCTCCAGGGTCGCCTCCTGCTCAGGGGTGTCCCAGGCGGCGGCAATCTCCGTGAGTCCGGCATGAAGCTCGGGCTCCGCGGCAGCCAGGTGCTTGAGCATCAGGGCCACCGGCGCCACGAACATGCCGGCGTTCCAGAGATAGTCGCCGCTGGCGACGTACTGCTGGGCCACCTCCTCGGCGGGCTTCTCCACGAACTCCACCACGTGGTGGGCGTGCGGCGCCCCCTCAACCGGGTACCTTTCGCCGGCCCGGATATAGCCGAACCCAGTGGAGGGATGTGTGGGCTTGATGC
This sequence comes from Nesterenkonia flava, assembly GCF_031432335.1. Classification (NCBI taxonomy): domain Bacteria; kingdom Bacillati; phylum Actinomycetota; class Actinomycetes; order Micrococcales; family Micrococcaceae; genus Nesterenkonia; species Nesterenkonia flava. The sequence continues at coordinate 7,564 of NZ_JAVKGT010000050.1, forward strand.
CGATGGTCACGATCTTTCCGTCCGACTCCGCGGTGGGCGCAGCGGTCGCCACAGCCTCCCGGACCGCCTCCTGGAAGATCTCCACGGGAGCGATGACCTGGTCCGCGGCGAAGGAGCCCATGATGGTGCCGCGGCCCTGCTCCTGGCACCCTGACTGCTGATCCCGGTGGTGCAGGATCGCCGCGGCAAGCCCGATCGCGGCCGCCGAATCCTTAGGCTCGGGCTCCAGCACGAGGTCCCGCTCGTCGAGCTCAGGAATCTGTCCAGCCACCGCCTCACGGTGCTTGACGCCGGTCACCACCATCACCCGCTCACCAGCCAGCGGGGTGAGCCGTTCGTAGGTGGAGCGGATCAGGGTGGTGCCCGAGCCGGTCAGGTCATGCAGAAACTTAGGCGCGTTGGCGCGCGAGAGCGGCCACAGCCGGGTGCCGACGCCCCCGGCCGGAATCACCGCGAAAAATGTCTCGAAAAGATCAGCGCTGGAAGTCACGGACCCCAGCCTACTGCGAGCGCTGAATGGGCTCGTGGCACCCCCTGTGAGGTCTCTGAAACATCTGAGACAGAACATTGCGATTTTCTACCGAATGTAGAAGAACTCCCAGTGGCCGGTTTTTTCAGCTGAACGGCTGGTAAACGGCTAGGATGGGCCCGCAATACATGCGCACCCACTGTGCCGAGGAGCACAACCGGAGCACGGGTGCCTTAGGCTTGTACCCAAGGTCGCTACTCGCACAGGCGTCACACATTCCGCTTTAGCCAAGCGATCGGATATCGCACCCAAGGGGCTGACGGAACGCCATGCGACGATGCAGGGAGGTTAACAACAGGTGACGCAGACAAAGAGCGCCCCGTCAGGTCGGGGCACCCTCTATAAGGGCCGCGAAGGCATGTGGTCCTGGGTGGGGCACCGTATTACCGGTGTCGGCATCTTCTTCTTCCTCCTGGTGCACGTGCTCGACACCTCGCTGGTGCGCGTGTCTCCGGAGGCATATGACGCCGTGATCGGCGCATACAAGCACCCGATCATGATCTTCGGTGAGATCGGCCTGGTGGGCGCCATCGTCTTCCACGCCTTCAACGGCATCCGGATCATTCTCGTGGACTTCTGGAAGCAGGGCACCCGCTACCACAAGCAGATGCTGTACGTAGTCCTGGGCCTGTGGTTCGTGACCATGGCGCTGTTCTCCGTTCGGCACCTCATGATCTTCTTCACCGGTGGGGAGTGATCACCACAATGACAACTAACTCTGAAGCAGTCCTCCCCGCCCAGGGCATCGAAGCCCCGCGTTCGGGACGAGTTGACCCCAAGTACCTGCGCAACCGCATCTCCAACGGCTCCTTTGAGATGGCCGCATGGGTCTTCATGCGCGTCTCCGGCGCCGCGCTGGTCATCCTGATCTTCGTCCACCTGTGGGTCAACCTCATGGTCGGCGACGGCATCCACCAGATCGACTTCGCCTTTGTAGCCGGCAAATGGGCCAACCCTGTGTGGCAGTTCTGGGATCTGACCATGCTGTGGCTGGCCATGCTCCACGGCGCCAACGGCATGCGCACCATCATCAATGACTACGCGGAGAAGGACTCCACCCGCCTGTGGCTGAAGTCCATCCTCTACCTCTCCACCGTCGTCATCATCATCCTGGGCACCCTGGTGATCTTCACCTTTGAGCCCTGCATGCTCGACGACGCCGGCAACCTCATCGACGACGCCGTTCCCGCCTTCTGCGAGGGCATCGTCAACTGATGAGCACCCCGGCAGCGGGGCCACTCCGCTAGTCCACGCAACACGTCACAAGACACCCAAGAAAAGAGAGCCGAAAAGCTGATGCAGGTTCACAAGTACGACGTCGTCATCGTCGGCGCCGGCGGCGCGGGGATGCGTGCCGCGATCGAATCAGGTCAGCGCGCCCGCACGGCCGTGCTGACCAAGCTCTACCCCACTCGCTCCCACACCGGCGCCGCACAGGGCGGCATGTGTGCGGCCCTGGCGAACGTGGAGGAGGACAACTGGGAGTGGCACACCTTTGACACGGTCAAAGGCGGCGACTACCTGGTGGACCAGGACGCTGCGGAGATCATGGCCAAGGAGGCCATCGACGCCGTTCTGGACCTGGAGAAGATGGGTCTTCCCTTCAACCGCACACCCGAGGGCAAGATCGATCAGCGCCGCTTCGGCGGTCACACCCGCGATCACGGCAAGGCCGCGGTGCGCCGCGCCTGCTACGCCGCAGACCGCACCGGCCACATGATTCTGCAGACGCTCTACCAAAACTGCGTCAAGCACAACGTGGAGTTCTACAACGAGTACTACGTGCTCGACCTGCTCACCGTTGAGGAGGAGGCCACCCGCGAGGACGGCTCCACCTACATGCAGAAGCGTGTTGCCGGCGTCGTCTCCTACGACCTGGCCTCCGGCGAGATCCACGTCTTCCAGGCCAAGTCCGTGGTCTTCGCCACTGGCGGTCTGGGCAAGATCTTCAAGACCACCTCCAACGCCCACACCCTGACCGGTGACGGCATGGCCATCGCCTACCGCGCGGGCATCCCCCTGGAGGACATGGAGTTCGTGCAGTTCCACCCGACGGGCCTGGCCGGTCTGGGCATTCTGCTCTCCGAAGCGGCCCGAGGTGAGGGCGGCATTCTCCGCAACTCCGAGGGTGAGCGCTTCATGGAGCGCTACGCTCCGACCATTAAGGACCTGGCCCCGCGTGACATCGTGGCCCGTTCCATGGCCAATGAGGTGCGCGAGGGACGCGGCTGCGGTCCCAACAAGGACTACGTGCTGCTGGACCTGACCCACCTGGAGCCGGCGCATATTGACGCCAAGCTGCCGGACATCACCGAGTTCGCCCGCACCTACCTGGGCGTGGAGCCCTACACGGAGCCGGTGCCGGTGTTCCCGACCTGCCACTACGCCATGGGCGGTATCCCGACCAATGTGAAGTCTGAGGTCCTGCAGGACAACGACACCGTGGTGCCGGGCCTCTACGCCGCCGGCGAGGTCGCCTGCGTCTCCGTCCACGGTTCCAACCGCCTGGGCACCAACTCGCTGCTGGACATCAACGTCTTCGGCAAGCGCGCCGGCATCGCCGCCGCCGAGTACGCCGTGGGTGCAGACTTCGTGGAGATCCCGGAGAACCCCACCGCATTCGTCGAGAACCAGCTGAACATGATGCGCAGCGGCAGCGGCGGCGAGCGTGTGGGCACCCTGCGCGCCGAGCTGCAGGACACCATGGACGCCAACATGCAGGTGTTCCGCTCCGAGGAGACCATCAAGGAAGCACTCGCCAAGATCGGTGAGCTCAAGGAGCGCTACAAGAACGTCCAGATCCAGGACAAGGGCCGTCGCTTCAACCTTGACCTCCTCGAGGCCGTGGAGCTGGGCTTCCTGCTGGACATGGCAGAGGTCATGACCGTCTCCGCACTGCACCGCAAGGAGTCCCGCGGTGGTCACTACCGCGAGGACTTCCCGGATCGCGACGACGAGAACTTCATGCTTCACTCAATGCTGTACAAGGACGAGGAAGCTGAGACCGAAGGCATCAAGGGCATCCGGTTTGACACTAAGCCGGTGGTCTTCACCCGCTACGAGCCGATGGAGCGTAAGTACTGATGAGCACCCCCACAGTGGAACAGGAACCGGCAAGCAAGGTGGATCTGGGCGCCTCCGGCGGCGAGGCCGGTGCCGTCGAGTCCTTCACCATCACTCTGAAGGTCCGCCGCTACGACCCCGAGCGCGCCGAAGACGCGTGGTGGGACGAATGGACCCTGACCATGTACGGCACCGACCGCGTGCTGGACGCCCTACACAAGGTCAAGTGGGAGATCGACGGGTCGCTGACCTTCCGCCGCTCCTGCGCCCACGGCATCTGCGGCTCCGACGCGATGCGCATCAACGGCCGCAACCGCCTGGCCTGCAAGACGCTGCTGAAGGACCTGGACACCTCCAAGCCGATCACGGTGGAGGCCATCAAGGGTCTGCCCATCGAGAAGGACCTGATCGTGGACATGGAGCCCTTCTTCCAGTCCTATCGCGAGATCATGCCCTTCCTGGTCAACAACTCCCCCGCGCCCACCGCTGAGCGCCTGCAGTCCCCGGCTGACCGTGAGCGCTTCGATGACACCACCAAGTGCATCCTGTGCGCGGCCTGCACCAGCTCCTGCCCGGTGTTCTGGACCGACGGCCAGTACTTCGGTCCGGCGGCGATCGTGAACGCGCACCGGTTCATCTTCGACTCCCGCGACGACGCCGGCGATATGCGCCTGGAGGTCCTCAACGACAAGGAGGGCGTGTGGCGCTGCCGTACGACCTTCAACTGCTCGGACGCCTGCCCGCGCGGCATTGAGGTCACCAAGGCCATCCAGGAGGTCAAGACGGCCATCCTGACCCGCACCATGTAGGTCGGCCCCTGCGGGCCCACCGCACGGCATGAAGAAGCCCGGTCCTTCTCCACGAAGGACCGGGCTTCTTCATGCTCGAGGCACTGTTGCCCATTCGGTGATGGAGTTTCACTACATATAGGGCCTTCAGCCCGCCGGGAAAGCGTAAGAATCCATCACCGAATGTCGTGTGCAAGGCTTTCCTCCGCGGAGCCTTCCTCGGCTGGAACGCAAGGAGGCGGGGACATCCCCGACGGACGCCCCAGCCTCCTACGCTCGTGCTGGCGGATAGCCGGAGTTGGAAGCGGTGGTCTGCGTAGTTGTAAGCGGTGTT
>NZ_JAVKGT010000051.1:0-11904 GCF_031432335.1 Nesterenkonia flava
CCACGGATCGCCGCGGGCAAGTCGAAAGCGTTGCACTTCAGTTCAGAACTCGGGGGGGAGCTCGTCGCTGACAGCGTGGGCAATATCTGACGCTCTTCCCCAGTGTTCATACCCCGATTTCTACGACCGAACGGATCTGTTGCATCACCGGAGTCCACAGGTCTACCTCTACCTCTGGAGCCTCGATGCTGATGACCAACGAGTAATCCACGCCTTGGTCGCTTTGGTCATAAGTTGGGCGGTTCTTCCACCATCCCAATACGGGGTAAACAGCGAGCGCTCCCTTATGGGCTAAAGCAGCTGCATCCCCGGTCCATATGTCTGTGTGCAAGGAACCCGCCGCCTGTTGTTGGTTCGAGCCAAAAAGCCATCCCTTTTCGGTGTCCAGACCGGCGGAACGTTCCCCTTCCGCGCGATCTCGCTTGTTGATTCGCTTGCGGAAGTTCACAACGCTCTCATCGGCCCGGCGGGCTGCAAAACGTAGTCCGTAAGACGGGTAAAGATACTTGCCTGTCCAGCCTCGATTGGAAGGGTTCGGTTCCACGAAATATGAGAGCGTTACTCGCATCTGAACTTGCGTCTCGCCCAAAGCCTCCAGTTCCGAAGTTGGCCAAGGAAGCTCATGCAGTTTCATTTCGCGTGTCCGTGCATCTGTCGTTGCACCTTCTCGCTCATAAGGGCGAATGGAGGACTCGGCGATCAATGTAAGAGAGTCCCCTGCACTACGCAGTGCCCGGTCAATGTTTGGAACACCCATGCCATACCTACGAAGAAGGTTGACCCGAGCTCCCTTATTGGCAGCACTGTTTATCTTCTCCGTCATCTTTGGAGTCCATTGTGCAGAATGGACGATCAAAGCACGTACGGTTTCAGGACGGAGGTTCGGGTATTCGCTATAAATGTCTGCGGCGATCGCAGCGACCTGAGCGGTTGCAGCAGAAGTGTCACGGGTCGTGGTGAACAATCCACTACCTGGCTGCTGCAGACGAGTAGTAAGCAACCCAAGATTCGGAGGAGTGTCAAGGTGGGTCTTGCCTGCAGAAACCGCAAGGTTACCCCCATCTGCCACTACTTCAGGCTTGAAAGGCCATTTTTTCCGGTCGAACGAAACCGAGGTGCGACTTACTGGCGACAAGTCTCCTCGCGGAGAGACAGGCTCGTAACCATAGAAGTCCTTCGGGGCCTCGGCCATATCGTCGTTGTCCGAAAAGGCTCCCACAGTGAGGACATTCCATGCCTGTGCAGGGTCTTCCACGGGTTCGGCGTCACTACGGTCTAGGTGGTCTTCCGCCGCATTCAACGAGTCAACTGGGATGTTCCCTGCAGAAACTACGAAGAGTCGTGGGGCGCGGGACTCATCACGGTCTAGATATGTGAAGTTGGGGTCGCTGGTGTCGATAGCACGTCCATATGCAAGAGCATCCAGAGAAGCTGACCAGGACGTAGGCTTTCCGGCTTCGGGGGTCCTGTGTTGCTTATCTCCTGACGGAGAGGGGGCCTTACGAGGCGCGGTCACTGCAAGCATGTAGACTCGCGGGCGGTTGAATGATTGAATTTCTGGGCGGTCGACCGCTTGGGCCGTGAGTGCGCCATATAGGTCTCTCTCATTTTGCCCGCTATCGGGGAGAATCTTCACAGATTCCAGTCTGTGGCCCAGGCGTACCGGGTGTGAGCTGCGTATTGCCTCGTGGAGATCACCGTATAGTGCCAGGCCTGCCATCTCTGTACCATGCGCATGCACAGGCTGAATTCGCCATTGCGCATTAGCAACGTGTTGATCTGCTGGACTAATAGAGTCGGTGAGCAAAGGGTGAGAGTTCTGGACACCTGTGTCGAGTATGCAGACGACGGGAGCATCTTCTGTAGCGGGTTCTAGGCGCCTGCGGAGATCGTCGGCCCATTCCGCTTGTTCAGCGGCAGGTAGGTTTGTGATGAGGCTTGCTACGTCGTGGGGACGACGAAGCTCGGCAATATCATCTAGCGACCTGAACGTTTCGGCCAAGTGGTTGATAGTTGCCCGCACCATGACGACCGTCCGGTCGCCGAACCCGAGATAGTGTGAGCTGGTCAGCAAATCTTGGTGGGAAGCAAACGTTGTGAACCGCTCTCGCTCTTTGCCGTCACGGCTTCGGAGCCAGACTTCCCACCAGCGTAGCTCAGAGGGGTCTTCAGGGAAGAGGAGTTCGGGATCGGTCCAAAGGTCCTTGACCGTGGCCCTTTGAACCGATTGTATTCCCTCGATCAACTTTGAATGGCGGGCTTTGCTTTCATCTCCAACGGTTTCGACGTACTTCCTGAGCTTGGTCAGAAAGTATTCCTTCTTGCCGTCTGGGACATAGACCGTAGCGGTCTGGACGAGGCCGTGCTCTGTTTCTTTGTCCTGAACAGCAACTAGTTCTGGGTAGTCGCCGTCTCGCTGAACTTCGAGACTGCTCAGCGCAAGGGACAGATCGGGAAACGAAACAAAAGATATGTAGCTCCCAGATGCCTCTTTCTCTTCGGTCGGGACCAGAGCGTTACGGTACTCATCCGAAAGCCTCTTCCCGTGACCGCGGCGATCCCCGCCTGGAAACTCCGTCGACTCTTCGGAGTCCCTGCTGGGGTTAACCAAAGTGAAGGGAATTTCCGAAGGCGGTCGCGGGACAACAATGTGCGGTCGGTCTCGTGTTGCCATATTTCCTAGGTAGTCTGTTCCAGCTTAGGTAAAGTGCGTGGTCGGTCTGCTAGTGCACGCACCAGGTCATCAGTCTTGATTCGGCTTCGCTGTTCCAAGACTGTCCGCTTGGCGGCATTTTCAGCCCCGGTGGATATTTCCGCATGGCTGAGACCTTCGGCCGCTGCGATAATTCGTGGCCAGCTCAAATGGCTAGTTTGAAAGAGTGCGAGTCGGTTCTCGATAACCTGCTGGATATTTCCTGCGTCAGGAAGCGTGAAGTCCATCAAAGTGTCGAAGCGCCTAAAGAGGGCACTGTCAAGCAGTTGTGGATGATTTGTAGCAGCGATTATGACGCTTTCTGAAGAGTCTTCCTCTAGGAACTGGAGGAACGAGTTAAGGACTCTCCGAACCTCACCAACGTCATTAGGCGCTGCTCGGTCGCCAGCGAGTGCGTCAACTTCATCAAACAAGTACACGCCTCTGGTTTCCACCAGGGCGTCGAAGATCAAGCGTAGCTTTGCGGCAGTCTCACCCATGTATTTGGTGAGGATACTGTCTAGTCGGATGGCGAAGAGTGGAAGTCCCAGCTCACCAGCCACAACCCGAGCTGTCGAAGTTTTTCCTGTTCCCGGGGGACCTACGAGTAGTAGCCTGCGAGCTGGTTTCAACCCGTGACGAGCGAGTGACTCTCTTTGACGCTGCTCTAGGAGTACATGTTTCAACCGGTCGGCCAGGTCAGTGGATAGAACAAGATCAGAAATGCGAGCGTCTGGGTAAGTAACCGTCAAAAGGGAACCAAGTTCGCCCCTGGGCTGAGTCATCGGGACAACACCAGCGACTCGCGACGTTTGCTCCGCGCGGTCCCGCAGGTCATCTACAAGATCACGTAGCTCTTGGGCGAACTTCGAGTTGCCCGCCCTCGCTGCCTTAGCCGCAACCTGCATGGCTACTGCATAAAACTGAGGGTCGTCACCGTCAGCGTGGCTTTTCACCAGTGCTTTTAACTGATCATTGGTAGTCACGGTGCGACCTCCTTTCAGTGCATGCTTTGCCATAGTTCTCCCTACCGGCCTGCGTGGCACGAGTCTATCGGTCCAAGAGTTGACACACCTCTTGGACCCGCCAGTGAAGGGTAGCTGAACGACCTACATGTCCAGGCTTCGCTGGACGGACCTGGATACAACTGGGCTGACCGCCTGCGGAGGGTGCACGGCCGTTGAGAGAGATTCCACAGCTCGGCGTGCTCGTGCGTGGTCGATCTTCTGTGCGGTGGTCTCGGGTTCGGCGCCCAGGGGGTGGGTGCTGGTGATCTGGTATCGGTCGCGGTAGGCAGCCACGGTGCGGGCGACTCGATGCCACTGCCGCTGGCCGCGCTCGTTGGAGGGTGGGTTGCCGAGCTGTTTGACCCACGGTTCGCTGTCTTGGAGGGCGGTGTCCAGGATGGTGGTGGCGCGGGTTTCGATGAGGTCGCGTCGTTCTTCCAATGCCTGCCGCATCTGCTGGTCCATCGGCCCCTCAGCGGCTGGGATCAGCCCGGCGATCAAACGTGATGGTTTACGGGCGCGGCCTGATCCTGCTGGGCGTGCGGTGGCCCGGGCCACCCGGTGGTGCAGGACCGCAGCAACATCATCGGCATCCTGCAAACCCTTGGCTTTCACGAGCCGTGGGAGCAGGGTTTCGGGGTTGTGGTGGTTGGCTTCTGCCCGGCGAAGCTCGGCGGTGAGTGGTCCGAAGGCGTCAGAGGTGATCGCTTCTTCTGCTTGTTCGTTGGTGAGGCCGCTGGTACGGATGAGGGTGGCCCATCGGTCGTGTTGTGCTGCGGCTGCGATGGTCTCGTACTCGGCCGCCAGTTGAGCGATCGACCCCCAGGTCTCTTGCTCGGCGGTGATCGTCTCATGCGCCGATAGCTCGGCACCGGAGTGTTGGAGCACTCCGTAGAGGACTGTCCGGGCTGTGGCATCCGGGTTCGCCCCCGGGTGAGGCTCGGCGTGTTCGTCGGGCTGGTCGAGGACGACGTAGGCGCGGTTGGCTTCTCGTCCTCGGGTCATGGCGACATAGAAGTTTTCCCGGGTCGTGGTCGGCTCCACCAGCACATGAGAGGTATCAGTGGTGATGCCTTGTGCTCGGTGTGCTGTGACGGCGTATCCGAGGTCGAGATGTTGGGCGACGTAGGGGGCGGGCAGCACGATTGCCCCGCCGAACCTGCGGCCGTGTTTGCGCACGCTGACCGAGCCGTCGCCGCGGATGTCGGTGATCTTCCAGGTGTCTCCGTTGCGGACCCAGTCACGTCCTGTGCGCAGTCGGCGGTCGTTGCGCCGGGTGATCACGGTGTCGCCGATTCCGGCCTGGGTGCCGTCGTTGAGGGTGATTTCGGGGCCGGGTTTCAGAGTGCCATCGAGGATGAGGTCGGCTCGGGCGCGGGCGTTGAGCATCGCCACCTGCTCCCGGGTCTCTGCGACCAGTACCGAGGACTTGCCTGCGTGCCGGTCGGCTCGCCAGGCGGTGTAGGCGGCGTCGGCCATCGCTTCTGCTTCGCCTTCGCTGATCCGGTCGTGGTCGAGGTAGGTATCAATGACCTGGGTGTGCCCGTGCCGTAGTGCAAGGGAGGCGGTCTTCTCCCACTGGTGGGTGAATCGGTGGACATCGATCAGCTCAGGGGTGTCGTCGCGGTCGTTGACCAGCAGGGAGAACGCTCCGCCGGCATCCACTGATTGGAGCTGCCCGTAGTCACCGGCCAGCAGCACTTTGGCCCCGGTCTCTGCGGCGTGGGCTGTGATTCGGTCCAGGGTCAGTGTTCCGGCCAGGGAGGCCTCGTCGATGATCACCAACTGGCCTGCCTGGAAGGATTCACCGTGACGGGTGTGGTTGTCCCACCACTTCGCCGTGTTCTCCGTAGCGATCCCCAAGTCCTCGGCCAGCACCTGCGCGGCCACAGCTGAGGGTGCCAGCCCGACCACGGAGCCTTTACCGTGCGCGGTCTCCCATGCCTGGCGGAGGGCACCCAGCGCGGTGGTCTTACCTGCCCCGGCAGGACCGACCAGCACATCAAGCACCCGCCCGGAGACCGCCACCCGCGCCAGAGCATCCGCCTGGTCTGGACCGAGCCTGCGCCCCTGACGATCAGGGCTACTGGTGATCTTCTCTACCGTGACCATGTCCACTGTCGGGCCGGTGAGGGTTCGTGCCCGTTCTAGGAGCCTGTCTTCTGCGGCCAGTAGGTCTTCGGATGAGAAGACAGTGGAGTGTTTCGGTCGGAACACGCTGGTGCCGTCGTCTCGGCGGAACACCCCCGGCGAGACAGCCAGCTCGGGCGGAGTGAGACGCAGGGAGGCGTTCTCGGCGGCATCGGTGATCATGCCCAGGATGGCATGACGGTCATCGGTGCTGGCAAACCGCAGTCCCATGGTCTGTCGGGTGGCTTCGGCGTAGAGGTTCCAGCGCCGCCAGGTCGAACGCTTCTCACCAACCACTGCCACTACAGATTCGCCTAGCTGGCTGACCGCGTCCAGGGGCACATCGTCAGCCCGCAACAGCACCGGTGCCAGGTTCTGATGGGCGGTTCTGGAGGCCCAGGCGGTGGCGTCCTCCCCCAGCACACTGCTCGCCCGGGTGCGCCATTCATCGGTCAGCTCGGCCAGGGAGCGGACCTGTTTCTCGGGGCGGGTCGTCAGGGTGGCTTGGGCGCGCAGCTTCATGATCGTCGCCGGAGCAGGCCGCCTCCCGTGCTCGGCCACGTAGTTCTCGATCAGCCGGTCTGTCTCGGCGTCGATATGCCTGCTTCTGGTCGAAAACTCACCCACGAGGTCTTCGGGGACGCTAGTGATGGCCCAGGAGGGGTTACGGTCCCGGCCCATGTCCCGGGACTCCCACTGGACTCCGAGCATCCGGGTCAGGTGATCGTCGAAGATCGCCTCATGCATCTCCGACAAGGCAACCACAGAGGCGTGCAGGGATCGTCCGTCGAGGGAGCGCCATTTCCCATCCAGTACCGTCTGGACCTTATTGGAGACCACCACATGGGTATGCAAGTGAGGATCACCAGCACGGGAGTCGTAATGGTCATAAGCAGTGGCAATCAGTCCGGCGACATCGACCTGCGCAACCGCTCCGTCCCCCGCGGTTGCACCGGTGCGGGTGGCTGCAACCTCGGACTCCATGAATGCAACCACCTCTGCAACCGCGCCATGATGAGCCTGTGCGATCAACGCCTGAGTCCCAGCATCAGCAACCGCCCACAACACAGAGGCGGACTTCGGCACCGAGAACGTGAAATCGAACCCCGCCACCGCACGCCGACTACCACCAGCAGCTTCCTCGGACTCAATCGCCGCGACCGCCTCAGCACGAGCGGCTGGACCCATGCTCGGGTCCAGCCCGGCGATACGAGCTTCGATCCGCTCGCTGGTGGTCTTGTACTGCGGATACGCCTTCCCCAACGCCTCACCCGTGACAGGGTCACGCCCCATCCCCACCAACAACTGGAGTTGGGCCTCAGAGACCTGATCACCCACACCGATCCGGCCCCCGCCGAGCCCACGGACTCCGGCACCCAGCCACCGCCCCGGCGGGGTACATTCCTCCGCGTAATACCGGGTCAACGGCGTAGACAACGACCGGTCACCATCCCCAGCCGCCACCGTCCGCAGCAGATACTTATACCCATCACCAGCCGACATGACCCGCATCGACACCGTCACCAAGACCACCGCCTCTCGATGGTCAGGTAGGCAGCGAATCACCTGCGCGGCACAGCCCCACCCTCGATCTGCAAGAGGCGTGGTCCGCCTGGGGCTTGTAGGACTGGGCGGAAATAAGAACGACAGGCTAGCTGCAGCGCTATATGTTGCAGCTAGCCTGTCGCCGGCAGATGTTTCAGTTCGGGCGGACGATTGCGTTGACCTGGTGCCAGCTTTCGTTGATGCCGTGGAGACGGACGCCACCGGAAGGGGTGGCTGAGATAACTTGGCCGTTACCTACGTAAATCGCCCCGTGCGTGGTGTTGTTGGCAAGCACGATGTCTCCTGGCTGTGGTGTGGAGACATGCGGGAGGGAGGCTTCCATCCCATAAGTGGTACGGGGGAGCCCGCCGCGACCGGCTTGGTTATATGCCCAGTTGATGAACCCAGAGCAGTCGAATCCCGCTGTGGTTGTTCCTCCCCAGAGATACGGAGAGCCAATACCGGCATATGCTGCGCTCACTACAGAGTTATTGTTCGTCGTAGCAGGTTGCTCGGCCTGTTCTTGGGAGGACGCAACCTCAGGTTCAGGAGAAGCATTCTCCTCATGTGACTCTTGCGCGACGGGTTCTGGGTCTCGAGAGACCGGCTGAGGTGCTGTTCCTTCAATCGTGGTTCCTTGATGCGTGGATTCTGCAACCTCCGGGGTGGAAGGCGATACAGGTTCTTCAGGGGTCGGGGGCGGCGTTGGGGCAGGCTCGGAGCTAACTATAGGTCGGTCGAAAGTCAGCTCCACGTCTCGATTCGCAGAAACAGCGACCGTCTGGTTGCCAGATGTTCGTTCCAAGCTCGGTTGCGCAACATCAAGACTGACGGTGGTGACGTCTCGTCCCCCTTCTGAGGGCTCGGAAGCGTGGGCTGCAACTCCAACGCTTGCAACTAATCCAGCGGCAGCAACGGTAGCTGCGGTAGCGCGCCCGGCAAACGCGGCGTTATTGGAGATACGAGCACGCTGAGCCTTACGGCGACGCTCACGCCGCGTGGCGGGCAGTGTGGTGGTGACTGTCATGGGAGGTCCTTATATCTTTTCGCGGTAGTTGAGCCCCAAGCCGTAGGCAACCAGCTTGGTTGAGCAGAGTTCCAGCTACTAGAGAAGCACTCTATAACAGAACCATAACAAATGTAACGAATAGATAAAGGTGTGTCTGCGCAGTCCGCTCCCGCCTCTGCACCATGCCTTTGGATGCCTTGTACGATCGAGACATGGCGTCATTCAGGGCAATCGAGGACTCCACCCCTCCCACAAGCGAGCCCGCAGCGATAAACCCGGCCGCATCCCTCTTCCACGCACTCGGAGACCGCTCGCGCCTGCTGATCCTGCAGCACCTTCAGCTGGGGGAACACAAGGTTGCTGATCTGACAGAGCACCTGGGTCTATCACAGAGCACCGTATCCAAGCACTTGGCCTGCCTTCGAGAGTGCGGTCTTGTGGATTTTCGCCCTGAAGGTCGAGCGTCGGTCTACACGCTGAGCCATCCAGGCGCTGTGGTAGAGCTTTTAGCCTCGGCAGAGAAAGTGCTGGCTCTCACAGGAGATGCAGTGACACTATGCCAGCTACGTGATTAGCGCCGAACCCTCAGTCGCTGCCCCACTACCTAGGGGTGAGACGCGGATTCAGTGGCACGATGCCCTTCGGTTTCCAGCTGAATGGTGGCGTGGTGGAGTGGCACAGCAAAGTCTTCACCGAGGCGTCGGCGTACTTCATGGAGAATTTCCGCGGCGTGGCCATCCAAAAAACAACTCTCATCTAGGACCACATGCGCACTGAGAGTCGGCAATCCCGACGCGACTGTTGAGGCATGGAGGTCATGAACTTCCTTGACGTGCTGGACGCTCACGATGCTCTTTCTGACCTCATCGAGGTCAAGGCCGGTGGGGGTGAACTCCATGAGGATTCGGACGGTGTCACGCAACAGCATGGCCGCGCGCGGAATAATGAGTAGAGCAATGAAGAAGGCAGCAATGGTATCTGCCCTGGTGTAACCAGTCGTGAGCATCAAGATCCCAGAAACAATCACTGCGATAGTACCCAGCGCGTCCATGAGCACTTCTAAGAAGGCAGCTCGCATATTCAGGTTCGCCCCGCGACTGGAGGACAGTACCAGCATGGCGGCTATATTGAGGACCAGTCCGATTGCCGCGAAGACCAGCATCTCAGAGGCAGCGACTTCCGGCGGATTTCCCCACCGTTTGACCCCCTCCCAGATGCCGTAGACGCTGATACCCACCAACAGGAGTCCTTGAGCGAGGGCCGCGAGACTCTCCACTCGGCGGAAGCCCCACGTTCGCTTTTTGCTCGGCGGGCGAAGCATCAGGGACGCTGCGATCAGGGCGATCAGTAGTCCACTCGAATCGACCAGTGAGTGGACCATGTCTACGAGGATTGCAAGGCTGCCACTGAGCCAGGCACCCAGTCCCTGCGCCAGGACGATGGCGAACACCAGGGCAAAAGCTATCCCCAGCTTGCGTCGAAAATCCGGGGATTTGGCAGCATCTTCCGGGCTGAGCCCGTGGTCGTGACTATGTCCAGCGCCCATGGCTAGACCTCCATTCAGCTGATTGACAATGAACGACGCCTTCATTTCGGCATCGCTATTGGGCGATGTTATGGCTGCATGGGAATCTATTGCAAAGGTGGTGTCGGGTCGCATTCTCAAGATGATGGGCGCCGCACCTGTGATGGCCCGGTGTTTCTACATCTTGTAGAATTCTGTGTTGAGTGAGCCTTGCCTGCGCGACCAAGACCTAGAGAGGAGGGAGCATGCCCGGTTCCGCAACTGAGTATGCCTCCGATCTTCGAGGTTTAGGCCGCCTGCTTCGTGGACTGATCATCGGACTGGTCGCGGTGACATCAACGGCGCTTGCTCACTACCTCATCACTGGTCATGCACCGGCGATGACTACGGTACTCGTGGCCTTCGCCGCGACCACCCCGGTGGCCGTTGCCCTTTCGCGTATCCCGAAGAGCCGCTGCCGTCTCGCGTTGGCTGTCATCACGGGCCAGGTATTCCTTCATGCTCTGTTCGGGCCTGGCGGTTCGACAGGCATAGAGGATCATCAGCACCAGTTGCTGGTTCACACTGAACCCGGAGCCTTGCTGGTCCACCTTGGCGCCCTGGCAGTGACTTACGCCACCATACGGCGGGGTGACGATCTGGTTGAGGTGCTTTTCCTTGTGCTGCAACTGTCACTGTTGCGCCCGCTGCCAGCTACGCCTCGACATGTCACTTACCCGGTTCACGTTCCGGTCGGGGAGACTGCTTGGATCCCTGCGGAGTCGCGCCCGGGCGAAGGCCCCCACCCTCTGCGTGGGCCACCGCTTCTTTCTGTCTGAGAGTTAGATGCGCTCGGAACGAGCTACCTCTCTCATCGATGCGCCGCGTTCCTTTCATGGCGCACTCATGCCCTAGGGCAGGACAAGACAGACTCTAAGAACGGATTGGCTGCATGCCTAACACAAATGACCCGACCCCACCTATCAAAAGTCCCCTTGGGGGCACTGCAAGTAAAGCCGTAGTCCTTCGTCTCCTCGTCGTAGGTGGCCTTGCGGTAGCACTCATTGCGTTGCTTGTTCTCTTATTCCAAAACTCACCCGAAGAGACTGAGTCGGCCGCGGATACGGCGACAGCGAACCCCCCGGCAGTGGACAGTGACCTCATTGTCAGGGAGGACTCGCATCGTCTGGATGATGTTCCCTCCAGCCCCGTGACATTCGTAGAATTCCTCGACTTTGAATGTGAAGCATGTGGTGCTGTTTATCCTGCTGTTGAGGAACTGCGCGAAGAGTATGAGGGCGAGATGACCTTCGTCATTCGCTACTTCCCGCTCGATGGCCATCCCAACTCGCGTCAGGCAGCTCATGCTGTCGAGGCCGCCGCTCGCCAGGGTGAACTCGAGGGGATGTACCGACTGATGTTCGAGACGCAGGAAGAGTGGAGTCACAACGAGGAACCTCAGGATGAAGTATTCCGAGGTTTTGCCGAGGAACTGGGGCTTGATGTCGAGCAATGGGAGGCTGACTACTACTCGGATGACGTTGCGCAACGTGTTCAGTCCGATTTTGAAGATGCAGTCGCGCTCGGGCTACAAGGGACACCCTCGTTCTTCGTCAACGACGAATTCATCGCCCCAGAGACCTTGACCGATCTCACGGACCCCATTGACGAAGCTCTCAGCAGCGACCAATGACACCGGATATGTTTCAGACTCCAACAACACCGGACATCCCTGAGAGCCGCCCCGTACCAGGACTTTCTCACCGGTTTACCGGTTTCATCCTCCTGGCTGCTGGCCTACTTGGTTTCGTCCCGTCATTTGTCCTCGCGGTAGAGAAGTACTGGTTACTGATCAATCCGTTCTACTCCCCGAGCTGCACCTTGGGAGAGACCCTCTCCTGTGTCCCAGTGATGACCTCCTGGCAGGCAGAAGTCTTCGGGTTTCCGAACCCATACCTGGGCATTGGCACGTAGCGGGAGTTGGAAGCGGTGGTCTGCGTAGTTGTAAGCGACATTC
>NZ_JAVKGT010000052.1:0-10683 GCF_031432335.1 Nesterenkonia flava
GAACACCGCTTACAACTACGCAGACCACCGCTTCCAACTCCGGCTATCCGCCAGTAGGGCCTGGCCACGGGTTCATCCTTCCAGGCCGCCGCTAGGCAAGCCAGATTAGATATCACCCATTAGTGCGGCAGACCCTGGGTCCTTCAACGGATCTTTAGGAAAGTTAAACTCCCGCTTGATAACGGGGGTAGGTGTCGGAGCTCACGTGCCAGACGGCCACAGCCGCGGCGGCCTCAGGAGCATTTCCAGTGGCCCTCGGGTGACCAGGCGACGCCAGGTGAGCGAGAAAACTATGAGCGCGACAAGGATCAGGGCACTGACCGCCAGCCCTCCAGGAAGGGTCGCAGGCCCAGGTCGGACCGCGAGGGCAAGAATCAGCAGATGACCCACGTAGGCAGTGAAGGCCAACTGCCCCAGCTTCACCAGGGGCTCCAGCCAGCTTTGGAAGCAGCGGTCAGCAATCTTCAGGCATAGCCCCACCACGAAGAGAGCCGCGCCAGTGCCTTCAACCAGCCACAGCGGCATCTGGGAATGAGCCACAGAGCTGATCAGCCGTTGCCAGACCAGATGACTGGTGGGTTCACCCATATAGGCGATGAGTGCAATCGAGATTGTCCTGGCTCCGAGGGCGCTCACAGCGCCCCATATTACGAGCCGGGTGCCCAGGAGTTGACTGGATAGGTCCCGCCGCCCAAGCCACATCCCGAGGAGGAACGGTGCAGCCCATACTGCCACCGGATAGGGCCCAGTGATGAAAGTGCCGGCCAGGAACTCTCCGGCGGAATCGGTGGCTGTCAGCGGATCCCGGTCGAAGGCCTTGTCGGTGCGTTCCTGGACCGCGAGCCACAGTATGGGTCCGAGCGAAACACCAAATCCGGCAAGAACAAGCAGCACGCCCCCGGCGGCCCGAGTGAGGGGCAACGCCACGATGAAGAGGGCCGCGTAAGTCACTAGAATCACTGAGACGCCGTGGTCCAGGGCTTGGAGGAGCAGCCCGCACACGAACAGCACCAGTGCCCGCCATAGGATGGGTCCCGCCGGTATTGAAGTTTCTCCGCTCCGCGCTCGTCGGGTCAGCAGGGAGAACCCGATGCCCCCTAAGAGCATGAACAACAACGAAGCTCGCCCGTAAGGGAGGCGGTAGAGCGTCTCGGCCAAGCTGTCTCCGCCGCGAGGCCCGACATTGACGATGATCATGCCCGCCACGGCGAGACCGCGAGCCGCGTCCAGTCCGGCGTGACGCCCCTGGCCTGGCCTGTTGCTCTGCGTGGGGGAGGACGTGCTGTGACGCGGCAAGCTCACTCTTCCTGGCTCAGAATTCGGCTTTCGGTACGCGCGATCTTATTCCGCGACTTTATAGGCTAGACATCCACTGTGGCTGAACGACTCAATCAAGGGGCACTTGGTCGAATCTTCACTGATCTGCCG
Organism: Nesterenkonia flava; assembly: GCF_031432335.1. Taxonomy (NCBI): domain Bacteria; kingdom Bacillati; phylum Actinomycetota; class Actinomycetes; order Micrococcales; family Micrococcaceae; genus Nesterenkonia; species Nesterenkonia flava. The sequence goes on from NZ_JAVKGT010000052.1 coordinate 1,429, forward strand.
AGACAGAAGGGGCTAGGCGCCAGATGTGTTTCGGCAGATTATTCAGTTCGGACGGACGATTGCGTTGACCTGGTGCCAGCTTTCGTTGATGCCATGGAGACGGACGCCACCGGAAGGAGTGGCTGAGATAACTTGGCCGTTACCTACGTAAATCGCCCCGTGCGTGGTGTTGTTGGCAAGCACGATGTCTCCTGGCTGTGGTGTGGAGACATGCGGGAGGGAGGCTTCCATCCCATAAGTGGTACGGGGGAGCCCGCCGCGACCGGCTTGGTTATATGCCCAGTTGATGAACCCAGAGCAGTCGAATCCCGCTGTGGTTGTTCCTCCCCAGAGATACGGAGAGCCAATACCGGCATATGCTGCGCTCACTACAGAGTTATTGTTCGTTGTAGCAGGTTGCTCGGCCTGGTCTTGGGAGGACGCAACCTCAGGTTCAGGGGACGCATCCTCCTCATGTGGCTCCTGCGCGACGGGTTCTGGGTCTTGAGAGGCCGGCTGAGATGCTGTTCCTTCAAGTGAGGTTCCTTGATGCGTGGATTCTGCCACCTCCAGAGTGGAAGGCGATACAGGTTCTTCAGGGGTCGGGGGCGGCGTTGGGGCAGGTTCGGAGCTAACTATAGGCCGGTCGAAAGTCAGCTCCACGTCTCGGTTCGCAGTGACAGTGACCGCCTGGTCGCCAGATGTTCGTTCCAAGCTCGGTTGCGCAACATCAAGACTGACAGTGGTGACGTCTCGTTCCCCGTCTGAGGGCTCGGAAGCGTGGGCTGCAACTCCAACGCTTGCAACTAATCCAGCGGCAGCAACGGTAGCTGCGGTAGCGCGCCCGGCAAACGCGGCGTTATTGGAGATACGAGCACGCTGAGCCTTACGGCGACGCTCACGCCGCGTGGCGGGCAGTGTGGTGGTGACTGTCATGGGAGGTCCTTATATCTTTTCGCGGTAGTTGAGCCCCAAGCCGTACCAGCTTGGTTGAGTGGAGTTCCAGCTGCTAGAGAAGCACTATATAACAGAAGCATAACAAGCGTAACGAATAGATAAAGGCGTGTCTGGATGGCCGCTCCCGCCTCTGCGCCATGCCCTTGGATGCCGGCGACACCGGGTTCCAGCAGGCCTTCGGCTTTGCCGCAGCCTCAGCCCTCATCGCGGCAGTCATCGCATTCGCGGCGATCCCACCCCGCCGTCCTACCCCAGCCTGATTACGGGGCCAGGGCTCACTCTTTACATGAGATACCCTTACTGGGTATAAGTAGGAGTACCCCTAGGGGGTATCAGAAGGAGAGGAACAATGAGCACAACCACCACTTACACCGTGACCGGGATGACCTGCGGGCACTGCGAAAGCTCCATCCGGGCCGAAGTCTCACAGCTGCCTGGAGTCACCGGGGTTGATGTCAGCGCGACGACAGGGGTGATGGCGGTGACCGCAGAGAACGCAATCAGCGACGCCGACGTGATTGCTGCTGTTGACGAGGCCGGCTACACCGCGGCCAGGAGCTGATCATGAACGCCCCTGCACGACTCAGCTTGTACGGCACAGGACTGGTCGCTGTGTTCATCACAGCGTTCTTCACCGCCGGGGCTGTCGTTCCCGAGGAGACCGTGCAGAACTGGGTGGACGACACCTCGCAGAGCGAGCATCACGGGGAGGACGGCCATGACCGCTGAAACAACCAACCCGGCCAACATCGAGTTGCAGATCGGCGGGATGACCTGTGCTTCCTGCGCGATGCGCATTGAGAAGAAGCTCAACAAACTCGACGGCGTGGAGGCCAGCGTCAACTACGCCACCGAGAAGGCCCGTATCACCTCCAATGGTGGACTGGACCCCCAGGTGCTGATCACCGAGGTCGAAAAGACCGGCTACACCGCCACACTGCCCGTTGCCCCGGAAGATAAGACCGGCTGGGGTGACGACGACGATTCGGTTGAGGACCAAGAGCTGGTGGTGCTGCGTCAGCGGCTGATCGGTGCCGCAGTCCTTTCGGTGCCCGTGATCGCCATGGCGATGATCCCGGTCTTGCAGTTCGATTACTGGGGCTTCGCCTCCCTGGTGCTGGCCGCCCCAGTGGTGGTGTGGGCCGGGTGGCCCTTCCACCGGGCTGCGCTGACGAATCTGCGCCACGGGGCAGCCACGATGGACACCCTCATCTCAGTGGGCACCACCGCGGCACTGATCTGGTCGGTGGTGGCACTATTCTTCGGCACTGCCGGCCAACCCGGAGTGGTGCATCCGTTTGAACTGACCATCTCCCGCAGTGACGGCCTGGGGCATATCTACCTGGAGGTCGCCGCCGGGGTGATCACCTTCGTGCTACTGGGCCGGTATTTCGAGAAACGTTCCAAGCGCCGGGCTGGTGCCGCCCTGCGCGCCCTGCTGGAGCTGGGAGCCAAAGAGGTCGCCGTGCTCCGCGACGGTGCAGAGCAGCGGATCAGCGTCGATGATCTGACCGTGGGCGATGAGTTCGTGGTCCGGCCCGGGGAGAAGATCGCCACCGACGGTGTGGTGGTCTCCGGGACAAGCGCGGTGGACGCCTCCATGCTCACCGGTGAATCGGTCCCGGTGGAAGTCGCCGAAGGCGATGCGGTGACCGGAGCCACCGTCAACGCCGGAGGCCGCCTGATCATCCGGGCAACCCGGGTGGGCTCCGATACCCAGTTGGCGCAGATGGCCCAGCTGGTCGAGGACGCCCAATCCGGCAAGGCAGAGATTCAGCGCCTGGCCGACCGGGTCTCCGGAGTGTTTGTGCCGGTGGCCATCGCCATCGCCGTCGCCACACTGGGGGCCTGGCTAGGTGCTGGCTTCCCTGCCTCGGCAGGGTTCACCGCTGCGGTGGCGGTACTGATCATCGCCTGCCCCTGCGCCCTGGGACTGGCCACCCCCACCGCCTTGTTGGTCGGCACCGGCCGTGGCGCTCAGCTGGGGATTCTCATCAAAGGCCCGGAGGTGTTGGAGTCCACCCGCAGGACCAACACCGTGGTCCTGGATAAGACCGGCACTGTCACCACCGGGAAAATGACCCTGGAAGACGCCCTCCCCGCCGAAGACACCAAAAGGGATGAGCTGCTGCGGCTGGCCGGGGCAGTCGAGGACGCCTCCGAGCATCCCATCGCCCAGGCCATCGCCACAGGAGCAGTCACCGCGACGGGAGCTCTGCCAAAGGTGGAGTCCTTCGAGAACATCGAAGGTCGCGGTGTCCAAGGCATCGTGGAGGGCCACACCGTGCTGGTGGGGCGTGAGTCCCTGCTGGCCAATTGGGGCCAGCACCTCGATGAGCAGTTAGCAGCGGCCAAGCAGCAGGCGGAGTCCCAGGGCAAAACTGTGGTCGTAGTCGGCTGGGACGGTAAGGCCCGGGGCCTGCTGGTAGTGGCTGACCAGATCAAACCCACCAGCGCCGAAGCCATCGGCCACTTCAAACAGCTCGGCCTGACCCCGGTGCTGCTGACCGGCGATAACCAACGCGTCGCTGAGCAGGTCGCCGCCGAAGTCGGCATCGATGAGGTGATCGCTGAAGTCCTGCCCCAGCAGAAAGTCGATGTCGTAGCAGGCCTGCAACAGCAGGGTAAGACGGTGGCGATGGTCGGCGATGGTGTCAACGACGCCCCTGCACTGGCCCAAGCCGACCTCGGAATGGCCATGGGCACAGGGACCGACGTGGCCATCGAGGCCGCCGACATCACCCTGGTGCGTGGGGACCTACGGGCTGCTGCTGATGCGATCCGGCTCTCCCGGAAGACCCTCGGGGTGATCAAGACCAACTTGTTCTGGGCCTTCGCCTACAACACCTCCGCCATTCCGCTGGCGGCCTTCGGCCTGCTCAACCCCATGCTGGCCGGGGCGGCCATGGCCTTCTCCAGTGTCTGCGTGGTGACCAACAGCCTACGACTGCGCCGCTTCAAGGCCCAAGCCGACCGTGCCGCCTCAGATGCCCCTGTCACAGAAATCAATACTCAGACCATCAAGGCCTGAACACCATCACCGAAAGGACCAGACCATGACCACTCACCACTGCGGGGCACACTCCCACGCCTGAGCAACGAGCACCTCATGCCATCGGACACGAATCAACAGGAAGGACCAGCTCGATGAAATCCCGTCACCCTGCCACCCTCGTCACCGCCCTCACCTTGGCCACCGTGTTGGCCGCCTGTAGTCAGAATGACCAGCAGGAAACTGATGAGTCCGACCATGGTGAGCATTCCGCCGAAGAAGTCTCCGGCGAGTTCAACGACGCAGATGTCGAATACGTCTCAGGCATGATCGTCCACCACGAACAGGCCGTCGAGATGTCGGACATCCTGTTGGCCAAGGACGATGTGGACACCGATGTCGCCTCTCTGGCTGAGGAGATTCGGGACGCTCAGCAGCCCGAGATTGATCAGATGGTCACCTGGCTGCAGGACTGGGGCCATGATCCCGAAGACGATCACGGTACCCATGGCGACCACGGGAACGGGCACGAGGGAATGATGAGTGACGACGACATCGCCGACCTTGAAGCCGCTCAAGGCGATGAGGCTGCACGCCTGTTCTTAGAGCAGATGATCGTCCATCACGAAGGTGCAGTCTCTATGGCTGAGGACCACCTGGCCGACGGGAAGAGCCCCGAAGCCCTGGAACTGTCAGAAGAGATCATCAGCGTCCAGCAGGCTGAGATCGAACAGATGGAAGACCTGCTGGAGAACATATAGGACCCTCATGACTGAGCAGCATCACGGACACCATCACCACTCAGGCCAAGACCACCCTGAGTCTCACCACGGGCATGCGATGCACCCCACAGCAGAGACCCCCCAGGGTCACGCCGCCCACGGCCCCGACCAACATCAGCATGATCACTCCGCGCATGCCGGACATGGCCACAGCGGACACGGGGGCCATGGTGATCACGTCGGGCAGTTCCGCCGGCTGTTCTGGATCATGCTGGCCCTGGCGGTACCGGTGGTGGGGTTCAACGAGATGTTCGCCCATCTGGTCGGCTACCACCTACCAGAAGCCGACTGGGTCTGGTGGGTCTCCCCGATCTTGGGCACAGTGATCTATGCCTGGGGCGGCTGGCCATTCCTCTCCGGGGCGGTCTCAGAGATCCGCTCCGGCAAGCCGGGGATGATGCTTCTCATTGGGCTGGCCATCACGGTGGCGTTCATCGCCTCCTGGGGTGCCAGCCTGCACCTGCTGGATCACGAGCTGAACTTCTGGTGGGAGCTGGCCCTGCTGGTGGTGATCATGCTGCTGGGTCACTGGATCGAGATGCGATCCCTGGCCCGGACCAGTTCAGCTCTGGATTCGCTGGCTGCGCTGCTGCCGGATGAAGCGGAGAAAGTCACCGACCACGGGGTGGAGAAGGTCTCCCCGGAGCAGCTGGCCCTCGATGACGTGGTGATCGTCCGCCCCGGTGCCTCTGTACCTGCTGATGGACAGGTGATTGAGGGCTCGGCGAGTATGGATGAGTCGATGGTCACCGGGGAGTCCAAGCCGGTCCGTCGTGACGAAGGCGATCACGTCGTGGCCGGAACAGTGGCCACTGACTCCGGTCTCCGGGTACGGATTACCGCCACCGGAGACGACACCGCCTTGGCCGGTATTCAACGTCTGGTCGCTGATGCTCAAGCCTCATCCTCCCGGGCTCAGCGGATCGCCGATACAGCAGCAGGGTGGCTGTTCTGGTTCGCCCTGGTCGCCGCACTGATCACTGCAGCGGCCTGGGCAGTGCTGGGAATGCCTGATGCTGCTGTAGTGCGGACCATCACCGTGCTGGTGATCGCCTGCCCGCACGCCCTGGGTCTGGCGATCCCGCTGGTGGTCTCCATCGCCACCGAACGCGCCGCACGCGGGGGCGTGCTCATCAAGGACCGGCTGGCCTTGGAGTCGATGCGCACCGTAGACGCGGTGCTGTTCGACAAGACTGGCACACTGACCAAGGGAGAACCCACTGTCACCGGGGTCGAACCCACCCAGGGATATACCGGCGACGAGGTCCTGGCTCTGGCCGCAGCGGCCGAAACCGACAGTGAGCACCCGCTGGCCCGCGCCATCGTCGGTGCAGCATCCCACCACAGTCTGGAGGTCCCCGCGGCCAAGGACTTCTCATCCTCACCAGCTGTAGGGGTCCGTGCCACAGTCAATGGCACCGTGATTCAGGTCGGTGGCCCCTACATGCTCAACGAGCAGTACCAAGATGAACTGCCCATCGCAGAGCACTGGAGGAACGAAGGCGCGATCATCCTTCACGTCCTGGTGGATGGCGAGGTCGCCGGCGCCCTGCGCCTGGCCGATGAGATACGTCCTGAATCCCACGCCACAGTCGAAGCTCTCCACGCCGTGGGTGTCCAGGTGGTCATGATCACCGGGGACGCCCAAGCGGTCGCCGAGACCGTTGCGGCCGAGCTGGGCATCGACCGGGTCTTCGCCGGGGTCCGCCCCGAAGACAAGGCCGCCAAGGTCAAAGAACTCCAGCAGGAGGGACAGAAGGTAGCCATGGTCGGTGACGGCGTCAACGACGCCCCCGCCCTGGCCCAGGCCGATGTCGGCGTCGCCATCGGGGCGGGAACTGATGTGGCCATCGGCTCCGCCGGGGTGATCCTGGCCAGCTCCGACCCCCGCTCAGTGTTGTCAGTGATTGATCTGTCCCGCTCCAGCTACCGGAAGATGAAGCAGAACCTCTGGTGGGCCGCCGGCTACAACCTCGTCTCTGTGCCCCTGGCCGCAGGAATCCTCGCCCCTATCGGATTTGTCCTGCCTATGAGCATCGGCGCGATCCTGATGTCAGCCTCCACTGTCGTCGTCGCCCTCAATGCCCAACTGCTGCGCCGCCTGGACCTGCGGCCAGAAGTTTCCACCCGAAACCTCACCACTTAGGAGTCCCCTCATGTCTACCGAAGCACCTGTCCAACACGGCTATATCAGTGACAAAGACCGCTACCTCGCACGGCTGAAACGCATTGAAGGTCAAGCGCGAGGTATCCACCGCATGGTCGAAGAAGATACCTACTGCATCGACATCCTCACCCAAATCAGCGCACTGACTTCCGCCCTGGAGAACGTGGCGCTAGGGCTATTGGATGACCACCTCAAGCACTGCGTGGCTCATGCCGCGCAAGCCGGAGGCGCAACCGCTGACGAGAAGATCAATGAAGCTTCTGCGGCGATCGCTCGCCTCGTGAAGTCCTGAAACCTGGGATCAGCCATGGATGGAGTAAGGGCATCTCCATTCATCTGGGGGCTGATGCAGGAACGGCTGACAGGTTGGGTTTCCTGTTCAGGCCGCTAGTGCCAGCGCCTGCGTGAGCAGGTTCTCCTCGTAGGCGATGGGGGTCAACTTCCCCAGAACCTTCTGTTTCCTCCTTCGGTGATAGGTCCTCTCGGTCCAGGAGAAGATCCGCATCCGAAGCTCTTCCCGCGTGCGCCAGGGCTGGGCGTCGAGGACGTTGTTCTGCAGCAGGCTGTAGAACGACTCCATGGCGACGTTGTCCCCGGCAGCGCCCACGCGCCCCATAGATCCGACCAGGCCGTGGTACTCCAAAGCCCGGAGGAACTTTTTGGAGCGGAATTAGGTGAATTCAATCGGTGGTAGCAACACTCGGTTGTTGTACTGATTCTAGATAATCTTCGAACGCTTCAGCTGGGGTTCTCCATCCCAGGGTCTTTCGCGGCCTGGTGTTGAGGGTGTGAGCGATGGCTGCGACTTCTTCAGCGCCCCATCGTGAGAGATCGGTGCCTTTGGGGAAGTATTGCCGTAGCAGCCCATTGGTGTTCTCGTTCGTGCCGCGTTGCCAGGGGCTACGTGGGTCTGCGAAATAGACTGGTACTCCAGATTCGACGGTGAACTGAGAATGAGCTGAGAGCTCTTTGCCTCGATCCCAGGTGAGTGACTTTCGCAGATGCTCGGGCAGTTCCGCAACAGTCTTCGACAACGCGTTTTTCATGGTCACTGCCCCGTACCCGGCTAAAGGAGGACCGTTCTTCTTCCGTGGAAGGGTGCCGTAGCCTTGTTCGCGAGGCAGATGGACAAGCATGGTGAACCGTGTGGTGCGCTCGACCAGCGTGCCGACTGCCGAGCGATTGAGTCCAATGATCAGGTCACCTTCCCAATGGCCTGGCACGGCTCGGTCTTCGACCTCGGCGGGCCGTTGGCTGATCATGACCTTCTCATCGACATGGGCCCATGATTTCGCCTGCGCTCGGGCACGCGGGACCCGAAGGGCGCGGCCGGTGCGCAAGCAGGTCACCAATTCACGCTTCAGAGCACCACGGCCCTGAATGTAGAGAGCCTGGTAAATAGCTTCGTGCGAGATCCGCATGGACTCATCCTCAGGGAAGTCAACCTTCAGCCGATGGGAGATCTGCTCAGGACTCCAGCCTTTCACCCATCGGCGATCCCCGCGATGAGGCTTATTTCTACCCTTCCACACAGCCTCATCAGGCCCATCAATCACCTGTCCGTCAGCAGCGGTGACTTTTCCCGCCAGTCGGTCCTGAACGTAGTCCCGCAACCTGGGATTACTCACCAGCTTTGCAGTCTTGGGCCGCTGAGCGAAGACCTCCGACTTCCATTGAGCAACTGAGGCTCGATAGTCCAACTTCCCGCCTCGGGTGGCCGCGTTACGCCGTAACTCTCGTGAAATCGTAGAAGGACTCCGTCCTAGACGACGGGCTATTTCGCGAACACCGATTTCTTGGGCTCGCAGCAGAGCGATCTCCTCACGCTCTTGGAAGGAAAGGTACCGGGAAGAGACCTTCGAGGACATAAACAGCGGCATACCACCACGATTGCGGAACCATCGAGCACCAACGGCTTGAGACACACCAGTGGCCTCTGCTGCCTTCTCAGAGGTGATCCCGGTGGCGATGTGCTTCCAGAACTCTCGTTCGACCTCCTGACGATGAGACGGAGCCCCCGGCGACTTCATCGCTGAACGGCCTGTGAACTGCCGCACCCATGCTGATGGTCTTCCCATTGCACACCTCCACGATCAAGGTGTTGCTACGACCAGTTGAATCCGGGTTAGCTGCCGCGGTCGCTGTGGACGATGCATCCAGTCACTTCAGTCCCGGTGCGGGCCCGGTTGGCGATGGCGTTGTTCAGGGCTCTAACTGCCAGGGATGCCTTCATCCTGGTGTCGATGCTGTAGCCGATGATCCGGCCTGAGCAGGCGTCCTTGACTGCGCAGAGGTAGAGCTTGCCCTTGCCGGTGTGGTGTTCGGTGTAGGGTCGGCCAGCAGCGCCCTGCCAGTCTTTGAACTGGTGGGTTTCTGCT